>CAMCYE010000062.1 GCA_945883805.1 Victivallis vadensis
GGGACCGATCTCAATAATGCGCACCGGGCGGTAAAGCTGTTGGAAAAACACGGTTTGGTAATCAGAAAAAAACGTTTCGGGACATCAGTGCATTCTGATCTTGACTTGCCCCTGGCGCGTCGGCTGCTTAATGAAAACAGCAGACAGATTTGCGTGTTGTATTCAAAGACACCACATTGGATTCATTGGGATCAGAATTCATTTGACGGTTTGACCGAAGCAGTTAAATCTAGAGGCTATTCTGTTGTCTATAAACATCTCTCGACCAACGAGGGGCGGGAGTCTTATGCTTCATTGCTTCACGAAAATGAACTTCAAGGCATCTGCGCTTTGGTTATTTTTCCGGACCAGGAAGATTTTTTCTTCATGAATGACAACAGCGATCTCCTGCAAAACCTGTCAATGCCGGTTTTCATGTTAAACCGCAGCGGCGAACCGTTGACGATGGACATGGTATCTTATATTTCGCTGGATCCTTTTGGTGATGGATTGTTCGTTGGAAAGCTCCTGAAAAAGAATGAGTGCAAATCCATTATCATGATCAATCCGGAAAACACCTTCTGGGCTAATCAGCGCTATGAAGGTCTGAAAAGAGGGCTGCTCCAGGGAAATAAAAATTTTCCGGGTCTTGTCAATTTCCATCATACGACAAAAGAAGAACAGGGAGATGTCGTGGATTTTGTCAAACGGCATGGCCCTGAATCGATGGTGGTGGCAGTTAATAATGAATTTGGTGCGAATTTTATTGATTATGCGAAAATAAAAAAAATTAAGGTCGGGAAAGATTACCGGATGATTTCCTTTGACGATCACCCGATGTATCGCTCCTATAACCTCACAACCATGGCAGTACCCAGGAAGAAAATCGGGCAGCTCTTCGGTCAAATGGTCTGCGACAATTCCTGGCTTAGAGACTATCGCGGTTTGTACACAATAAAAGTCCACTCGGAGCTGGTTGTCCGCGATACGTTTAAACCGGTATATCTGAGCTGACACTGAATTCCCTTAATGAAACGAAAGGTACCCACGCTACTTCCTCATGAGGACAATCTTGTCACACAAGACTCTGTCCTCTTGCACTTTAGAGCCGAATGTTGGGCCTTCGAATTTGAGGGACATGTAGATGGCGAAGGTTTGATTTGGTTTTTTCCTGTTGTAGGCTTCAATGCATTTCCTGTCATACATGGAATCCATCCACACATAACAATCTGAAGTCAGTTTGCTTGTGCCCAGCAAATACAAGTTGTAGCAGTTAGGCTTGATGTCTGCCGGAGCCAGGCTTTTTTCCAGCAGCCCTGACTGTGTTGTGTTGTCAAAAAGACCGATGACGTATGGGGCTTTGGTTTTCCATGTCCCAGCCCAGCCGAGTGCGGCGTCCGGGTCAGGGACAGAGTTGACTTTGGAGGCGAAGATTTCGACAGATCCCGGCTTTACAGGGATCTGTGCTATTTTGGCTCGCTCTTCCAGGGTGGGCAGAATACTTTGGAGTTGTTCGTTCCGTGTCTTTTCCTCACCTGCCGGAAAACGGAGGATTAGAGCCTTTTCAATATTGGCTTGCGCACGCTTGAAAATACTGTCCACTGCAGGGAAGTTACCGGGATTATCGGCAATGATAGCTTGGTATTTGCTTCCCATACAAGCAAGATCAAGACTAAAACGCAACATTCCGACATTGTCCGATGTTCTCTGATTCCCTGCGCATAGGCCCTCCATTTTGTCGAATCGGAGTTGTTGAGTTTTGAGCCACTCAGGGGTCATATAGGTTAGCATCCCCTCTCCGGCATCAAAGGGTATTCTGTCGGGGAGCGCTTTTCGACAGAGTTCCAACTCGGTGAAATATGCCCTTGCCTCAGGAGCTGCAGGACCGTAGTAGTAATCCGTGAACTCCATAATAAGGGCTGAAATATCGGCGTTGAGATCCGAATATAGGTTATCGAGGACATATGTATAAAGATCCGCGAAGTTGGCGCCATTGAAAACACCCGGAGCATCATGCTCGAAAGTTGTACCCATGACACCTGCCTTTTTCATCAAACGGGTGTCGGCGATGTCTCGGTCAAGCATCCCGGATGGGAGTCCAATATTGTAAAGCATGGGATAGTACCAGACAACTACCTTGTCGGAGAGTTTGCACCAATTTTTAAGATTTGTGTATGTCTCTGCATTTTCCAGAGTGTTGAAAGTCTTGCGGAAATCATCGTCTATGGGGGCGAAGATTATTGAAAGGTTGTCCGGAAATCCCCCCGTGATGACTGGCGGTTTCTCTGTCTGGACTTTACGATAGGCTAACGTTGAAAGACCAGCTTTGGGGTATTTCTCTTTAATCGCCGCACATGCTTCGATGAGGTAATCAATCAGCGGTCCACCTGGAGTCTGATATTTTGCTTCGAGCGCTTTGCAGTTCGGACAATAGCAGAAACTGCCTCCGCAATCCATTGCTGAAAGGTTATAATAGCCATATCCCCCATTGCGACCAATGTTTTCGATCAAGCGGTCAGTCAACTGCTTCCGCAGCCCGGGATTACTGAAACAGAGCTGCATGCTCATGACGCGTTTACCTTTGCTGTCCATCGAAAAATATTCTGGGTGCCCCTCGAAAAAATACTCTACTTTATTCCAAGGCCAACCCATCAAATCGTATCCATACGCCGGTGGGATATAGTGGAAGAGTGTATGGCAGCCAGGACCAAGCAACTCGAAATCTTTCAGATTACCATTCTTCGCCAACTCCGGATATATGGAGCTTGAAAAGCCAGGAGCGGAGGCATTGAGCCCGTTACGGAACAGGTAAAGTCCTTTGGCGGGATGCCTGTAAGCGTAATCCACCATATGATTGCGATAAGCAAAAGATGGTGTGAAGTGATAAGAGAGCTGCGGTACCTCCAGCTTTTTATGCAGAGGCACAAGTTCATCCCCATATGGTGTAAACCACCGGCAACCTATCTGATTACGCAAGAACTGATAGACCGCCTGGCAGGTTCCATGAGTTCCCTGTCCTGCCAGAAGAATATCATCACCCTTGGCAATCACAACAGATTCCTGGTTTTTGAGATCATCCAGCAATTTCGCGCCGAAAATCTTCCTGGCAAAAGCTCCGTTTCCCACGATCAGGCGCTTGGAATACTTTCCTGCCTCCTTAGCAGTCACCTGGGGGAACTCCACCCCGGTGGTTTTGCTGAGGTAGGTGCCCAGCTCCTGGGTTGCGATTCCATCCAGGACACCACCTGTGTCAGATTTGACTATTACATAGTTGGTTTTGCCATTATCGGCAAGCATGAGCCTCTCATCAGAGGCTGAGACAGGGAGCATGCTTAGGAGAATAATGAGGAGTACTGGCAGTTTATACATAGGAATTTTGATTTTCATACCTGACGAAGATAGACGGAGGTGGGAGATAAATCAAGAAACAAAATCAGGCATCACATCAAATGCGAATTTTTGGAGGTTACCTTAACTTTATGAATAAACTTCTATCTGCAGGTTTTTGTTGGGGCCAGCAACAATTTGCCGTTATCATTAGAGTTTCACCGTGTCTTCCGTATAAATAATTTCCGCATTTTGATGCCGCAGCAGAAATGAGGCGGGCAGTTCCGGGGTTATTGTCCCGCTTTTAATTTTGAGGAGAGGTACGGCTTGTTCAGGGAAACACGCCAGCAACAGTATTTCCCTGGCTTTAAGTATCGTCGACATTCCCATGGTAACCGCCTTGCACGGGACCTTGCGCAGATCACTGCCCGCCGTAAGCCGTGCGTTTGTCTGGAGTGTCAACCCGTCAAGTTCGACCAGATGTGAAGGAAGTCGCGCAAATTCATCAGCTGAGATTTTCTTTTCACAGATTGGCTCATTAAACGCTATGTGTCCATTAAACCCCAATCCCAGCAACTGAAAATCCAATCCACCGGAGACGCTTATTTCCAAGTCATACTTTGCCGGTTCAGAGGCATCTGGGAAATGCATCTGGTTTGACTTGAATCCCAGCCTGGGATCAAGCAGGTTAAAAAGTTTCTCATCCATATATCTACGATAACTGAGAGGGTGAGTTGGCGAAACGTTACGGCCATCTTCACCGACATATTCGTCAAGATTGAAGGTGGACAGCTTTGAAAGGCCAATACCGGACGCATTTAGCATCCGAGCGAGAATTCCGTACAGTTTTATCATGGTGATTCCGGTGGCAAGCCCGATATTTACCGTCCGACCATAACAAACACCTTCCGTTATGACACGAAACAGGTGCTGTGCAATCCTTTCACTCATCTCATCATAATTTGACACCTTTATCCATTTCATGGCTGTTTCCCTCTCCCTAAGGTAATTTAAAAACTCAATAGACGGTCTCGACAAGCCCTAGTCGCCTTTGGCGTCGCCTTCGGCGGGTAAACAAGACCCTCCACGCCCGAAACGGGCGTTGAAATGGAGGGATGCGCTTGCCGCGTCCGCAGTTTTGAATTTGAGCTTCCCTGTTCTATTTCAAGGCATTGATCTTGCTTCTCGCATATTCAATGATTTTATCTTCAACCGGTTTAAGATAAAGATCAACGGGAATAAACTTCTCACCATTCTTTTTTATTTCCACAGCAATCTCCCTGATAAAAAGATTCTGCAATTCAGTGGCAATATTTATCTTTGCAACACCACAGGCAATCGCCTGCCTAAGTTGTTCTTCAGGAACTCCTGTCCCCCCGTGAAGAACCAATGGGATTGCCACTTTCCGTCCGATTTCCCTGGCGCGTTCGATGTCGAGTCTGGGTTCTTTCTTGTAAAAACCGTGGATGGTGCCGATGGAAACGGCCAGCGCGTCGACCCCGGTTTTGGCGACGAATTCAACCGCTTCTGCGGCATCGGAAAGCTTGACTTCGCCGTCACCGAACGGGACATGTCCGATTTCACCCTCAATGGTAACTCCGGACTGGTGGGCAATCTTGGCGGCTTCTGCGGTATGTTTGATATTCTCGTTGAAAGGCAGGCTGGAACAGTCAATCATTACAGAGGTATAACCGATGCCGATGGCCTTTTTGACTTGTTCTACGGAATTGCCGTGATCGAGGTGGAGGACAATTGGAATAGTCGCCCTTTTTGCAAGTTTCGCCGCCATGGCCGCGATGAGGGCGGCGCGTTCGTCGCCGAACAAACGCTGATAGACTTGAACAATCAACGGTGAGTTTTCAATTTCAGCTGCACGCACCACGGCATACAGTGTTTCCATGTTGGCCACGTTAAAAGCAGCCACTCCGCAACCCGCTTTACGGGCTGCAGGCAGAATTTCATTCAAAGTCACTAATGGCATGTTTTTGTTCTCCTATGCTAAACAATATGAATATTTATTAATTGGGCGGCCAATGGCCGCAACTATTTTATCTTGATGCAAAGCATCCATGGAGTGCGGCCGCGATAGCTGCCGCTTTCTCTTCCGGCATGCGTAGCTTGCCGGTCTTTACGTGACGGCGAAATAAATTTCGCCTAAGAAAAGCTGAAGCTGTTCGCTTCAGCACTCCATATGCGAATCTCGCAATTCGCAAAAGATTAAATCAAAAGAAAATAAGAGAACAGCCCTTGAAGGCCTTCAGCCTGCAATTGTTTATCTGTTTTCTCTCTCTTAGCTTTTAACTACAGGCTAAAAGCCTGTGTTACTTGCCGAATATCAGTTCGTCATTGAATTTTCCGTCTTTATATATTATCTGTCCGTCAACCTCGATCACCGGATCATGCATGTCAAAATCCACATGCTCGGGGGCGTGTATGACTTCCCCTCGTCTGAAATTGTTTCCTATCGCCACGTGAACAGTATGGGTCTGATGCGTACCGTCAACCTGCCAGCCGTACATGTCGTTTTCAATTGACGTGGTTGTCACCAGTCCGACCTCATCACAAAGCGTGGGTGCGGGCACCACGGTTTTAAGCAGGGTTTCCAGGCGCCTGGTCTGCTCCGGATCCCCGCTGTATTTCACCAGTACGCCCTTATCAAAAACAAGTTTCATCGGTTCCCTGTAGAGTTCCTGGTGTCCCGGGAATGCGGGTCTTATCGGAAATCCCCTCTGGCTGTATGCATATTCGGAGGCCCCGTCTGCAACAACAACGCCGCTCATATCTCCGATTTTGGGAACAATGGCGATCTCGGCATAGAACGGAATTATCGTCATTACAGGATACATCCCATCCGGTCTGGCACCTACTTTACACGTAAAGTCAGAACCTTTTTTTGTAGTGACATGGACCGTATCGGCAACTTTAAGCCAATCATAAAGCTTCAAGGTGCGCTTGCGGTAGTTAAGGACTTCTTTCGGATCAAAATCCCATTCACTCATCCCGTTCGCCTCAAGGGTAAAACGCTTTCCGACTCCCATCAGAGCTATGTCGCATTCATCCGTATTGCCTAGGAAGATACCGAAATCGGTTTTCATTTGATCTGTGACCATAAAAGTAATGTTCGAATTGAGAATAGCGGCACGCAAAGGTTCCATTACCGGGAACTTCATATATCTTTCCGAACCTCCATAGAGGTCAATGTCAATTATTATGCTGTTCATTCCCAATTCCTTGGCGCAGTCGCAAAGAGCCCTTGCGTTGACATACGAAACACTGTCTGCAATTACAACGATATTGTCTCCTTTTTTGCCTTCCGCCAAATCCTCCAAAATGAATTTTGCGTTTCTCCAGATTTTTTCATTTCCTTTACAGAAAATTTTCATTTATTGCTCCCTTTTAAGTATTTTATTGTCTTCCTATTCTGAGTTTTCAATGCAGGGACGCTCTTTATGCTATGCAATCTTTGACAGATAATCTCGTGCGGAAGGACTTCCGCCGAGAGTATCTGGCCGCAACTGCCTCCTCGATAGATATTAAATTCAACGTTTTCCCGCTGAAGGTTTTCAGCGCATATTTTGCGTAAGGAGATGCAGTCACCAGAACATCCGTGTCCGGACAATCCGCCAGACCGACTATCCTGCTGCAGAGCAGTTTTAATATTTCCGGCTGGAGCCGGTCATAAACGACTGCGCCTTCTCCAACAGCATATGATTCTTCGCTGTTGGTGCCAAACTTGACAACAGCAAGCCCGATTTTTTTTAGCAGTTTGCATTGGACATCGCCTAGTTGATTATACCTTTTCAGGAAATCACTTTCCAGATAATACGCCTTGTTCATTTTCTTAGGTTTCTGTTTCAGTTTGCCATTCTCCAAGAGTTCAAGCATAAACTCGGAGCTGTGCAAGATGCGAGTCTTAGGGGTAAACGCGGCACCAAGATGAGGATAGTCATTTTTTAAGGCGTCGAAGCTCGCAGGGCAGGATATCACCAAGGTTTTGCAGCCGGATTTGGCGACGGCATTGCACAACTTTTCTGCAATCAGCCTTGCAGCATCCTCATACCCCAGGGTAAGCAGTGCTTTCCCGGTGTCGCCCGTTAATATGCGATAGCTTATCCCCGCTTCATCCAGAATATGCTTGAATGCTTCTGCGATTTCAGGCTGCTTTGATGCCGTAAGAGAATCAACATGATAAATAACCTCTCCGGAGTCGCCTTCAATTTTCACACCGGCGTCAGATTTCAATTCCGCTGCAAGCATCTTCACCTTTTCCGGTTCAAGTCCCGCTTCCACAATGTCGCGGCGTGCGGCCAAAACCAAACCCGCTTCATCGTAATGGCTGACGCAATGGAACCGGCAGGCCGCGCTCAGAGCGCTTCTGTACATGGTTTCAATGTAGTCTGGATTTTTCAAATTCTCCTTACCAATGCGCACTTTATCAAGGATAAGGGCGCGTCCGCGGGGTGTATCCGCTTCCTGATATGTGACATTTCCCACCGTGTCGAGGTGGCGGCACATGAAACAAAACCTGCAGGCGCTTACAACATCATCATATTTTTCCGTATTCATGAATTAAACTCCTTCAAAACCCATTTTGCCTGGATTCATTATGTTATTAGGATCAAGTGTCTTCTTAATTCCGGTCAGAACAGCTAGAGAGGGGCCGTAAAGATCTTTCATTAACCGTCCAAGTTTCAGCCCTACCCCATGATGCTCATTTAAAACCCCGCCTTCTTTTATCGCGGCCCTTATGGACATATCCCAAATTTTATTGTAGAGGGCTACCGCTTCGCGCGGATCCGCGGGCGGCTCGTCTATTATAAACCGGGCATAAAGCATGCAACCCCATTCATACCAGTGCGAAAAGTGTCCGATGAAACGCGCCTGCTGGAAATTTTCATTTACCACGTTTTTCATTGCCCAGTAGACGTTTTCAATATTGGCAAAGGTCGCCACAGTGTCCAAAGTTCCAAAAGCCTGGGGAAGGTGGAACATATAAGGCGGATAAAAAAACTTGTAACGGTTTTCCCACCATATTTCGCCCATTTCAGTGCCAAGGTCTTCATGTTCCTGTTCACGGCAGATATTGCAGGCCTCAGCCATTTCCAAGTCAACGATTGCTTCCGAGCCGTCAAAGCCGAACACCAGATACGCGCCGTTTTTGTCAATGCCCAAGACGCGTTTGATCAGATGCTTCGTCTCTGGTTCATCATACAGCCGGATTACACAGGGGCGCAGGCGCCTGCGCATAATATCCGCACCGGCCGTCATGGCGCCGTGCATGTCCTTGAACAGGAAAGCATGAAATTTCCGTGTTGCCGGAATCGGATGGATCTTGAGCGTGACCTTGGTGATTACTCCAAGCGTGCCTTCGCTGCCAAGGAACAACTGTGCAAGATCCGGCCCCGATGCATGCCGTGGAACCGGCAGCGTATTTATGATTTCGCCCTGCGGCGTGACCACTTCCATCGACATGACCATATCTTCAATCTTGCCGTATTTTGTGGAAAGTACGCCGGTGCCGCGATGGGCCAGGAAACCGCCGATCGTCGCACAGGCGATAGATGCCGGAAGATGCATGGTGGAAAAGCCGGCTTTTTCAACCGCCCATTCCAAATGCTGGGCGTTTATGCCGGTCTCGCAGGTTACCGAAAGGGTCTTGGTGTCGATGGCAATCACCTTGTTCATGCGTTTGGTATCGAGGATTATGCCATTGTATATCGGAAGCGCGCCGCCCTGCGAACCGGAACCGCCTCCCCAAGGAGTGACGGGAATTTTATGGAGGTTTGCAATTTTCAAGACCTTTGCGACTTCTTCCGCCGATCCGGGATGAACAATAAAATCTGCTGTGGGATTGTTCAGTCCCCTTGAATGCCACATTTCCGGAATCCAGTAATAGTCCACCGAATGTCCGAGCTTGTCGGAGTTGCTGGTAACCACGAATCCTTCGCCGACAGCATCCGTGAGTTCGCTGCGAATCATCTCATACATGTAATTTCCTGAAGATACCAACATGATTTCACCTGATTTGTTAAAGGTTATTTATTTGAAAGTTAAGAAATTTCAATGTTTTGAACATCCAACATTCAACTTTGAACATCGAACATCGAATTAAAACTGAATTCATTCGAAGTTGGAAGTTCGATGTTCAGTGTTCGATGTTCAGTGTTCGATGTTCAAATTATTAAAGTTGCGGCAACGCAGCTCAATTTAATTTCCCTTTACTCCATACATCGGCGCCAATGCGTCATGAAGCTGGAGATATTTCTTGAAAAGACCGTCATATAAATCGGCGTTTTCCGGGCTGGGCTGCAGAGAGCCTGCAGTTTTGACACACTGTTTAACTGCAGCGTGTTCATCTTGGAAAATTCCAGTGCCGACGCCTGCAAGCAATGCCGAACCGAATGAAGCGTCGGAATTGCCCGGCAGTACGACTGGACGATTGAAAACATCGCAGATGATCTGGCTCCACAGCTTACTTTTTGAACCGCCGCCAATCAAACGGATTTCCCTTATTTCCAATCCCATGTTATCAATGGTGCGGCGGCAGTCGCGGAGGGAGAAGGCTACGCCTTCCATCACCGACCGGATAAAATCGCTTTTCTTATTGGCCATGGAAACGCCGATAAAACTTCCGCGCAGATCGGGATCCCAATATGGAGACCGTTCCCCCTGCAGATAGGGGTGGAAAAATATCCCGTTGGCGCCGGGACTGGAACTCAACGCACTTTCCTCCATCAGCTGATAAACATTTACGCCCGCCTCTTTTGCCGCCAGGTCCATTTCATCACAGAAATTGTCCCGGAACCAGCGGAGGCAGGAAGCGGCGGAATTTGTCGCGGAAACGGTATACCACATACCCGGCATGACATGTGAGTATGTGAGCGTCCGTGGATGAGGATGAGGATCGGACGTCATGATATTCACGTTCCCCGCAGTAGCCAGTTTCACAATACACTGTCCCGGCTCTATCGCGCCTGCGGCGTAGTCTTCTACGGCGGAATCCGAGCAACCGCAGACTACGGGTGTTCCCTTGGATAATCCGGTATCGCCAGCCGCCAGTGCAGTTATTTTTCCGACAATTTCAGTTGGTTTGACCAGTCGTGGCAGGGCATTGAACGGGACTCCTCCCAATCCGCATAATTCCTCCGACCATTCCCTCTTCGGAATGTCATGGAAAAGAGTCCCCTGCGCCTCGATATAATCCGTGCACATTTCTCCAGTCAGCAGAAACCGGATGTAGTCTTTGACAAACAGGATATTCGCTGTTTTACGCAATACTTCAGGCTCATTGTTTTTAATCCACAGCATTTGCGGCAATGTCCAGGTGGGAGTGGGCCGTTGATAAGCAATTTTGGAAATCCGCTCCCCGTGATTTTCCTCCAGCCATGCGGCCTCTTCACGGCTACGCTGGTCGGTCCACATTATTACAGGACGAAGCACATTGAAGTTCTTGTCCAGCAGTACAGCGTTATGAGTCGAACCGTCAAGAGATATTGCAGCTATGTCTGAAGGCTTTATGTTTTTTAACAGTTGCCGCAACGCCTTACACATTGCTTTGTGCCAATCGGCGGGATTCTGCTCTGCCCATCCTGGCTTTGGATGACTGGTGGGATATTCCTCCGAAGCTTCCCCGACAAGATTGCCAGACTTGTCAATGGCGGTTATCTTGCAGCCGCCGGTACCAAGGTCAATACCCATGAGCAGATTACGCATATTTATTTTACTCCCAATACGTGTTTATGATCGGGATCAATCACAGAAAGGAATTTACGGTTGACGGCACCTGCCATTATCCACAGGTAATACATTGTGTAGCCGGGTGCGTTTATGACAGGGTGGTAACCTCGTGGAATAAGAGTCGTGTCATTTTGTTTGACAGTACATGTGAAATCTATGGATTTGTCATCCGTGTAAATCTTCTGAATGCCGTAGCCCTGAGACGGATTGAAGCGGAAGAAATAAGTTTCTTCCATATCTACTTCGACCGGCAGATTGTCAAAATCGTGGCGATGCGGAGGATAACTGGCGTGGTTGCCTGAAGGCACAAATGCTTCGCCGATAAAAAGGTGCTGCGCCGGATAAGCGTCGGTCAGCATCAGATAGGCGTCGCGCTGATAGTTTTCCCTGCCGATATGCGCTTCCCTGACCTGTTCCGGCGAAATCACGTATGGCTCGGTCTTCAGGTCCGAAGGTGAGGATGTCCAGGCAATTTCGACATCGGTTATCGCCTTGATTTTATAGTTCCTGCCGCAGGGGATGTACACAGTATACGGTTTGCCGGAAAAAACGTCTTGGCGTTCACCGACCGACTTGAATTCGAATCCGTCGCCGGAGACCGCGCATTTGCCCCCAAGAACAATCAGCGCCACTTCGGTCTTGCCTGTTTTGCCGTTATATCCATCACCTTTATTCAGATTGACAATACCAAACTCGGTCAGTTTGAGATCCCCGTCGCCGATGGTCGAGATTTTCGTAACCCCGCCTTTCGGCTGATAATGCTTCAGATATTTCATTCTGATTCCCCTTGATTTTCATGTGAAAATTCCGTCTGCATAATTCGAATAATATCGCCGCAAGCGAAATCTGTCAAGCGTAAAATGAAATAATTTGATAAAAATATGACATAATTTGATAACCGCAAGAAATATAATGATGATATCGGCTTGACATTAATCATTGTCCGGGTTATTTTCCGGATGTTCCCTTTAAAATGAGTAAAAACAAAGGCTGATGATGAAGACACTTCGCTCGCTGGAAATAATAGATTACCTGAAGAAGCGGAAATACTGTTCGATGAACCAGCTGATGAAGCAGTTCGGCGTGTCTCCGGCCACGATTCATCGCGATATCTCTGAACTGACCCGAAGAAAACTGATCCGGAAAGTCCACGGCGGCGTGGCGTTGATACCGGAAAAGGAGTCTGTCGTGACCGTGGATTCCCATTTTTCTGCCAGAATCAAGAAGGAAACCGAAAAGAAAACCGTCATTGCGGAACTGGCGCTGCCATACATCGAAGACGGGGATATCGTTTTTCTGGACTCTTCCACCACCGCATTGCATTTGTCCGGAAAAATCCAAAAATTGCAATTGGCAAATTTAACGATCATTACCAATTCGGTTCATATCATCCAGGAATTCTGCCTGTTTCCGCCACATTTCGTGCTGGTCGGATTGGGTGGGAACTATAATTGTCAACTCAATTCGTTCCTCGGCAAAAGTGCGGTTGAAGGTTTACAGCGGCTGCGGATCGGCAAGGCGTTCCTTTCTGCAGTGGGCGCAACAGAAGAAGGTGTTACCACCTATCACGAAGACCATGCCGAGTTTCTGGAAAAGACCATTGCACTGTCGGCCCGGAAATACTTATTGCTCGACAGCACTAAATTCGACCGTACCGGCCTGTTTAAATTCGCCGGCCTGCAAAATTTCGACGCCGTTTTCAGCGACTGCAAACCCTCCGCAGCTCTGGCTGCCAAGTGCCACTGGATTGTCAGCGCAAAATAAGGGGACAGAGCCAAAGATATTGCTGCATGACACATCAGGAAGCGGACATCTAGTTTCTTTTCAGAAAAAGCGCGGGTCAATCTGGCTTCGCAGCGGCGTAAACAATTCATCGGTCATCGCCTGTATTTCATCTAGCGAGCATACTGCCGCAGTCAACGGATCGAGTGCGATGGCCTGGAAAATCTTCCGGCAGGTCATTGATCCAGCTGCCTTTTACCAGTGACAGATACCCGACTTTAAGCTTGCTGATTTATTCATTCTCCCGTAAAAAGCGTTTTACTCCGACCAGAGTCGGAATACCGGTTCGTCCACCGAACTTTGTACATTTCAGCGCGGCAACGGCTGTGGCGAAACGCATACACTCCCGCCAGTTTCCACCATTGACATATTTATATGCAAAGGCGCCATGGAAAACATCCCCGGCTCCGGTAGTATCGACAATGTCCACTTTAAAAGACTCCTGATGTAAAATTGTTTTCCCGTCAAAACCGACACAGCCGGCACTGCCCAGCGTCACGGCGGCAAACCTGCAATTCCCTTTGTACAGTTTGCGGACGGCGACCTCGGCAGATTTTTCACAGGTATATGTTTCCGCAAATTTTTCCGAGGCGATCACAATATCCGCAAGTTCGACAAGATTGGCAATGTTGGGAAGCATTGTGCCGGCATCAATGGAAACTGCAACTCCATTTGCCCTGGCTGTTTTTGCCGCATGTATTGCCGCTTCAGTATGATGCCCGTCAAGATGTAAAACTTTTGCACCGGCAATCAGCGCGACATCAATTTCAGCGGGGGCCAGCGGTTTCACATCGCCCCGGGTCCAGGCAATGCTGCGTTTGCCACTAGATTTCCCTATCCAGCAGAATGCGGCAGGGGAGGCGGAATTTTTCCGGATTCTGATTGCGCCAACATCAACTCCCGCGCTTTTGAGTCCGTCAAGTATGGACTGTCCCCGCTCATCGTCTCCCACCGCGCCGACAAAGGCGGTTGCCCCCCCTAATCGCTGTGCGGCATAAATTGCGGTCGCCGCCGGGCCTCCGCCCTGAGACAGGCTTTGAATGATTTCAACCTTGTCATCAACAGGAATGTACGGCAACAGGCAAAGATGATCCTGCCCGCAATACCCCAATCCTACTATTTCAGTGTTCTTTGACATATTTTTCCCCATTAGTATAGCGACCAAGTGTCAGAGTGTCCAAGTGCCCGAGTGATTAGATTATTCAAAATTCAACGCGTCGTTTTTTTAAGAAAAAATTAATTTTCTCCGGTTGGATATCCCGTGTTGGATATTGGATATTCGATCTGAGAAAGAGCCACAATCCCTAACACCGCTTGCAGAGTAATGCGGGCTTTTTTACCCCGTCGTATGACTGAGGGAGCCTGCAATTTTCTTTTTTACTTTTCCAGAACCACCAAGGCATGTCCTTTGATGACCGGAATGTTTATCCACGCATATCCTTTTACTGTTTCGAAGGACAGAGGCGTTCTTCCCGGCGCCAGATAAACTTTACCGGGCGCTTTTTCGTCAATCCGAACGGCTATCCTCATGTTATGAAGTTCTATCGGTTCTTCGATCATTTGAATGGATTTTCCTCTGCGTTCCGGCAAATATGACAGGAGATGGACAATTTTACGGTTGGGCTGGGCGGTGACCATTACCTTGGCGAATGACGGAAGATTTTCCGATTTGATCATTGGCTCAGGGAACAGTTTCTTTAACACGTTATCCAGTAATTTTTTTATTGGAAGCGGCGCATGGTTGTAATAAATGGCGAAGATCGGATGGCTGAAATGCGCCACCTGTTTTGTCACAGTAAGCGCAGGTTTTCCGGAAAGTTTATCGGGGGGCGTGTAGCGGAAAGGATATTCCCCGTCCCAATGCACATTGTAATAAGGGGCAATTAACTCCGCACCGATCGCTTTCTGGTCAAGCGCCTCCATTTCAGTGCCAGTCTCATAAAAACACAGCGGCATTTCAGGAAGACCTGAGGCATACTTTTCATAGACGGAAAAATATGCGGGCTCAAAGTTGTTTGCCCCCAAATATTTTACCCCCCAATATTTTTCGAGGACGAACCTGCCCTTTATCGGATCCAGTCCGGAAAATGCGCTGGAAACAATGGTTTTGCCGGCTTCAAGATGTTTTTTCAGGCGTCCGGCATATTCTTTATCAAGTACGATATTGTCCGGCAGAATAAGCACTTTGTATTTGTCCCAGCAGGCGGTATTGGACACCACATCAAACTGATATTTCAGTTCCTCCAACATTCGGGTTGCGCCCATTAAAGCAGGATCTGTGCAGAAAGGCTGGCTGTTGGAATTTGCGACTATCGCAATATCCGCCTGGGGTACGGCACCAGTGTGCCAAGGCTCGTTCTGACGGATTTCCCTGTAGATGTTTTCAACAAGATCAAATACCGCATGATTGATGTCGCCACGAGGATGGAAATGACTGCCGACATTCGGACGCATTCCGTGAGCAAGCCCGTAATAAAGGTCATATTCCATGCCCGCCTTGGTTCTGATCCCGCCGAAGTCCCCCCAGCTTTTATGGAACCTACCGGTCATGTTGAGTATCGTCTTTTCGCCTAATGTGCGCATGTATCTGGATTGTACCGGCAGATAATCGTATCCCCAGCCTCCGGTCGGCAGGCATTCGCATTCCATATAGGTGCAGGATTCTTTCTGGGACTCCAGGTTCACACCGTTGAAATAAAGTAGCAGATCGGGTTTCACTTTTCTTACAGCCAAGGCGATGTCCCCGGCAATTCGCGCCGCTGAAAACGCCGCGAATTTCACAACTTCTTCCTTATTTGTCCAGTCAATCCCTTTTGATTTCATTTCTTTTACGCAGACAGGGCAGATGCAGTCATAAGCCCCCATGCAGTCAACGAAGAAACCGGCAACCGGATATTTTCCGGCTATTTCCACAATCATTGCGATAACGTGATCCCGGTAGGATGTATTGAAGCACATGATCCGCACAAATGCCCCATCGCGTTTGGAACCATATTCCTGACCGTCAAAATTTATCCTTAACCAGTCGCGGTGCTGAATTCCCTCGGCGTGACTGATTCCGGCGTTGAGATATGCGGTCAATGCAATGTCTTTCCTTTTGCAGGCTTCAGACAGTTTTCCGAAAAGGTCATATTTCAAGGAAGGATGCATGGTGCCGATTTTTGTGTCATAATAAGCCATGCCCATGTTGCAGCGGGCATGGAAGGTCAGATAATCCACCCCACATTTTTTAACACGGTCGGTAAAAAGCTCAACATCAAAATTGCTGCCGACATCGGGACATGCGGGCATTGTGTGGTTGTCAAAAAACAAACAGTATTTCGGCTCGTGCATGTTCGTCCTCCTAACTTGTAATGAATTATTTTAAAATAATATCTGCATGTTCTTGGTTTGTCAACAGTAAGATGAAATTATTTGAGATATTATGATAACATTTTAACTATTCATGAATATATTTGATATAATTCTCCTTGACAAGCGATAAGTTTTCATTTATTATACTCATAATTCAATCATCTGTTTTGATGGTTTAATTGTATGTGCAGTTGCATTTAAAATCTGTTAGGAGGCAATGGCAATGGCGAAAAATGTAAATATTGCAGTTATCGGTACGGGGCGCCGCGCAATGAACATTATTAATCATCTTCTGAATTTTTCAGAGCGGAACGTATGCGTTTCGGCGGTTTATGAACCGGAACCGGAAAATGCGCGCATGGCTTTGGAGAAGTGGAAATCTCCAGGCGCAAAGGTCTGCAGTCGTCCTGAAGAGGCGATCAGCTCTCCGGAAGTGGACGTGGTGATGATATTCACTCCCAATTATCTGCACAAACAATACATTCTCGACTCTCTGGCGGCTGGAAAAAACGTGTTTTCCGAAAAACCCCTTGCAACAACAATATCTGATTGCCAGGAAGTGCTCGAGGCGCAGCACAAAAGCAAAAATTGGCTGATGACCGGATTCGTGCTGCGTTATTCGCTCGCTTACCGTAAGATAAAAGAACTGCTTGACTCGGGAAAATTCGGCAGAATCATCAGCATAAGCGCCACCGAAAACCGCGCAACCACCGGCGGGGGATCCTCAATGAACAACTGGCGGCGCTTCACAAAACAGAGCGGTCCGTATATCCTGGAAAAATGCAGTCATGACATGGATTTGCTCAACTGGTTCACAGGTTCCCTTCCGACCAGAGTGGCCGGATTTGGAGGACTTGATTATTTTGTCCCCGAAAACAAGGGGATCTGGGAAAAATATGGGAAGGGTACATTTACAGTAAATGTACCCGCACATCGTCTGCAAAATCCATTCACAACCGAAAAGGACGTAAAAGACAACCACGTCGCCATAATCGAATTCAGGAACGGCGTCAAGGCCACATTCCAGCTGACACTCGCCAACGCCATCCCCGACAGGAGGATGTATATCGCATGCACCGAAGGGACAATCTCCCTTGACAACGATCTGAAATACCGGACACTGGGAGATCCCTGCATCACCACCTTGAGTTATCAGTCGGATGGAGGCCACGGTGGCGCTGATTCGCTAATGATGCAGGAGTTCTGGGATATGCTGAAAAATAAAAAATCACCCTATCCCGGCGCTTTGGAGGGGCTTGAGTGCGCCGTTACATGTATTTATATTGACGAGGCGATGAACCGCAGATCTGTAATTGAATTGGAACCCGTATGGAAAACCCTAGGTAAATAGACAGGTGAAAATGAAGTCTTTGCGTGAAATGGAAATAGTGGAGTTTATAAATCATAAAAAATGCTGTTCCATGTCCGAGCTCATGCGGCAGTTCAATGTCTCGCCTGCCACCATCCACCGCGATGTTGCGGGCCTGGCGCGAAAAAAACTCATTCAGAAAGTCCATGGCGGCGTCGCCGTAGTCCAGATGCCGACTGCGCCAAAACAGGAACCGGGCAATGCCCATTTTTCCGCACGCATCAACAGGAACATAGAAAAAAAACTGCTGATTGCCGAATCAGCGCAGCAATATATTGGAGACGGAGACATCATCTTCCTGGACTCTTCAACTACGGCGCTCCATCTTGCACGCAGAATCCGGAAGATGAAACTTTCCAATTTGACGATTATCACCAATTCAGTGCTGATAATACAGGAATTCCAGCTTTTCCCACCGCATTATTTCCTCATATCGTTGGGTGGCACATTTGACCTGCAATTGAATGCCTGCCTTGGCCGGACAACCATCGACAACCTCAAAAGGCTTAAGATAAACAAGGCGTTCTTTTCGGCGGTAGGAATCTCACCCAACGGGGTATTCACCTATCATGAGAATCATGCCGAATTCCTTAAGGAGGTTTTAAGTATTTCCGAAAATAAATACCTGCTTGTCGACAGTTCTAAATTTGACAGGGAAGGGATTTTCACAATTCTCCCGCTGTCAAAAATCAATTACCTTATTTCAGACAG
>CAMCYE010000063.1 GCA_945883805.1 Victivallis vadensis
CGCAACCTGAAAGGAGACAGATTCTTATGGATTCCGCCATCGTCGCAAATCCAGTCACAGCCCGCAACGGGGCTGCTCCTGGCGTTTGCTCCTTGCCGGCTCTCCATAATCTCCTGTCTCGCGCCATATGCCAATTTTTAGAGGTTCCCCTAAAACTTAAAACATGAAACTAAATGGAGTTACTCGTCAATGAAAGAAACAAAAGGGAAATACATCCCGTCGGATAAGCGTTATGCTGAAATGAAGTACAATCGATGTGGCCGGAGCGGATTGAAACTGCCGGCGATATCGCTCGGACTCTGGCACAACTTCGGAGATGTGGATGACTTTGAAGTCAGCCGTAAAATGATAATGAAGGCTTTTGACCTCGGGATTACCCATTTTGATCTTGCGAATAACTATGGGCCGGGACCGGGCTCCGCAGAGATAAACTTCGGAAGGATTCTTAACAGCGATTTTTCCGCGCACCGTGAGGATATGGTGATTTCAACAAAGGCCGGATATACAATGCGGCAGGGACCATACGGGGATTGGGGTTCTAGAAAGTATCTTCTTGACAGCCTTGACCAGAGCTTGAAAAGGATGAAAATAGATCATGTGGATATTTTTTACCACCACCGTCCGGATCCGGAAACACTTATTGAGGAGACAATGTCGGCGCTCGAACATGCGGTCAGGAGGGGAAAGGCGATTTATGCGGGTATTTCAAACTACAAGTCTCGGGAGACCGCTGTCGCATCGAAGACATTAAGGTCTCTTGGCGTACCATGCCTGATACACCAGCCCTGCTACAGCATGTTCAACCGGTGGGTTGAGGATGATGGGCTTCTGGACGTTCTGGATACCGAAGGAATCGGATGCATTGCGTTTTCACCGCTTGCGCAGGGGTTGCTGTCGGACAAGTATCTCAAAGGTGTCCCGGAAGGTTCGAGAGCTTCAAAACCGCACGGATTCCTAAAGAAGGCGAATATCACCGAGGACAAGATGATGAGGGCGAGGGCTCTCAATGCGGTGGCAAAGGAACGCGGACAGACCCTTGCCCAAATGGCTATTGCTTGGGTGATGAGGAGAAAAACTGTGACTTCTGCGTTGATAGGGGCAAGTTCGGTCAAACAGATTGAAGATTGTGTTGCAACCATTGAAAAACCTGACTTTTCAGCCGATGAACTCTCAGGGATCGAAAATATCCTTGCGGCAAGTTTTCAGGGGAAATAGGGAAACTAATATGGACATCATGGATCCTTTCATCAAAGATTTTTTTCGGTTCATCCGCGGGCATCTCATGGAGATAATGCTTGCTTATTCCGCTACGGTCCTCAGCGTTTACGGCGGAGACATAAATAATTCCATAAAGAAAATGATCCGGAAGCATAATTTCCTTGTAAGGTTTGGGATATTTGTAGCCTTGTGCACATTTGGATACGGTTTCCTGACAATAGTAATAGGCAATATCCTGGTCGCATACATGTCACAACTGAGCAATGTCTGGCTGATTTCCATAATTGCCATCCTGTTCATTTTGATCGGTCTGATTGCCGAGGAGCGGAAACATATTTAATCTGGGTGCTGTCCGACTTGACAGATTTCTTTGTGTATTTTCTTGTATTTCAGGTAATTTTAATTTAGGGTAGTGCGTTCTTTAGAGGCAGAATAATCCCCTTTTGGAAAAGCAGCGATATATGAGCAACAAGCTTACGCAGACCATGCCTAAAATTGATTTGGCGGAAATCAAATCCGTTGAAAGAAGTCCCTATCTGACCGTTTCCGTAGGGAAAGACATGGGGATGACGGTCTTGCTGCAGGGCAGGATGTCAATCGGACGCTCTTCCGAATCATCAATTGTCCTCGATGACGACCTGGTCAGCTGGGAGCATTGCTACGTCATCAATTCAGACGGACATATCTCATTGCAGGACAATAATTCCCGGAACGGTATTTTTGTTGACGGGGAAAAAGTTGAATATTGCGATCTGGATGTCGGTGCCAATATTCAGATTGGCGACACGGTAATGAAGCTTGAACTCCTGACTGAGATGGAGGTAGAATCCCGCCAGAGCCTGTATAACCGCGCCAATGTGGATCTTTTAACCGGAGCATATAACCGCTATTATTTTCAGGAAAATGCAAGACAGGAGCTTTCGCTTTCTAGACGGGAGCACAAGTCCTTGAAAATAATCATGTTGGATATTGACCTTTTTAAGAGCATAAATGACAAATGTGGCCATTTGGCGGGGGATTATATTTTAAGGGAAGTGGCGAATATAATCAAGAATTCCATCAGGGACTATGATTTGCTTTGCCGATATGGAGGGGAGGAGTTCATCTTGCTGCTGAGAGGTGAAATATCGCTTGCGAACACTGAAAAACTTTGCGAACGGATCCGAAAGGAAATAGAGGGAAGGGATTTTGAGTACGGGGGGATGTACATTAAACTTACAATTTCCATAGGGGCATGTTTTCAGGATGACGTTCAGGAACTGACACTTGATGATATTATCTCCAAGGCCGACAAGGCTCTGTATCAATCGAAGAAACGTGGCCGGAACAGGATTACATTGGTCAAGTAAGAACGGCTTTAATACGGATGAACGGATTGTTGGATTTGAGTATGATTTGGTTTGAGTTTGGCGGAACTGGAAAATCTTATATATGCGAGTAGTGTTTTTATATGCGGAAACCCTTGTTTACTGAATAAAACCCGTTGGAGTTCACGGCTTTAGCGTGTCTTGACATTCACTGTTTTATGATCTTCCGTTTTCGATCAAAACTTTCCGATGTGGCCTATGGGGAAATAGAAGATGGACACGCTAAAGCTGTGAACTCCAACTTAAATAAACAGCTCAAGGCAGAATTTTTTGCAATTGGGTCGGGAATTATATGACGGCAAAAGAAAAAGCATCAGTTCTTCTGAAAAAATTCAAAGGGGACAGCTATATTTTCGGGATCGACTGCATCAGTTCTATCGGAAAACTTTCATCCGGCCTGGGGAGACGTGTTTCAGTTGTCGCGGGCGGAGCCGGGAAAAAATGGGGGGACGAAATTCGCGGAACTGTCAGCCGGACGCTTCATGAATACGGAATAAAACTTGCCGGCGACATTATTGACGGTGCAAAACCTAATTCCCCGTTCGAAGACGTTTTCAGGATTTCCGATGAAATCTCAAGACAGCATCCTGATTTTGTAATTTCTGTCGGCGGCGGGAGTGTGATAGATGCGGTTAAAGCTGCGATTACTTATTCAACGCTCAGAGACAAATATCCGGACATCAATGACTATTTCGGTGAAAGCCGCGTTTCGGACATGCTTGCAAAGATCGGAAGGAAAATGCTCCCGTCGTTGGTTGTCCAGCTTGCCTCCGGTTCGGCGGCTCATCTTACGAAATATTCCAATATCACCGATATGAATCTGAACCAGAAGTTTCTTATGATTGACGATGCCGTAACTCCTGACAGGGCTCTTTTCGATTACGGCTACACCAGGTCAATGTCCAAAGATTTTACTATGGATGGTGCATTTGACGGCATATCGCATTGTCTTGAAGTTTACATGGGCGTCCGGGAAGATAAACTGAAAGAAGTTGAAGATGTCGCCCTAACAGGCATCGAGCTTATAACATCGAACATAAAAACTGCAGTGAAAGATCCGAAAGATCCCGGGGCGCGTGAGGCATTGGGACTCGGCACAGATCTCGGCGGATATTCAATCATGATCGGCGCTACAAACGGTGCTCACCTGAACAGTTTCTCCCTTGTCGAACTGCTTCCCCACGGCAGGGCGTGCGCCCTCATGAACCCTTATTACGTTGTTTTCTTTTCTCCGGCAATTGAACATAAGCTCCGCAAAGTCGGGGCAATCTATAAAAAAGCCGGATATGTCAAAACTGACGTGGATAAACTTTCCGGAAGAGACCTCGGCATGGCTGTGGCGGAAGGTATGATTGCATTGTCTACGGATCTGGGATTCCCGACAACATTGAAGGAAGTCCCCGGTTTTTCCGATGAGCACATGCAGCACTGCCTCGAAGCCGCGAAAAACCCGAAATTCGTATCAAAACTCAGGAGCATGCCTGTTCCCATGTCCACTGATAAAGTGGATGAATATATGGGCTCAGTCCTCACCGCTGCAAAAACCGGGGATTTTTCCCTGATCCGGAACCTTTGACAGGATAACAGGATTAAACAGGATTTAAATATCCTTGAAATCCTAATGTCACTTAGTCAAGAAAAGATACACTGAAGAGTGAACTCCAAAATTTGGAGTCCAGCCCTGGTCGCCTTTGGCGCCGCCTGTGGCGGGTAAACCTTTAGGCTGTCTTGATAATTGATTAGTCGTGTCATTCCCTTTGAATCCAAAATATCTTAAATCCCGGCAATCCGGTTAATACTACCCTCTTTTTACATATCCCAATACTCATAACTGGGGTACTTTTATGAATTACGCCAGCAAATCCAGCGATTAAAGGCATTTTTGTTATTTTGTGCTAGCACTTTTTCCCAATAATGGTAAATTTATGGCCATGAAAAGACTTATCCATAGTGATCTCGATGCCTGGCGGAAGAAGGAATTCCGCAAGCCGTTGCTCCTGCAAGGGGCAAGGCAGGTGGGCAAAACCTATTCCCTGCTGGAATTCGGAAAGGCCTGTTTTCCGAAGGTTCACTATATCAATTTTGAGGAGCAGGGTCAGTTTACGTCCGTGTTTGCGGATGACCTGCGTCCTGACCGTATCATACAGGATATTGCTTTGTTGCGGAACATCCCCATTGACCACAAAACCGACCTGCTGATTTTCGACGAAATACAGCAGTGCCCGAGGGCGCTGACTAGTCTTAAGTATTTCGCAGAACGGATGCCGGAAATGGCGGTCTGCGCCGCAGGTTCCCTCTTGGGCGTCCACTTGGGAGAAAGCCCGTTTCCCGTCGGGAAAGTCGCTGAACTGAGAATGAACCCCTTGACGTTTGAGGAGTTTCTCATGGCCGGGGGTAATACCATGCTTTACGAGGCGTTCGCAGCCGTTCGGGAGCTTGTCCCGCTCTCCGCAGTGCTGCATGCCAAGCTCTGGGAGGAGTTCAAACTCTACCTGGTCACTGGTGGTCTGCCGGAAGTCGTCGCGGCATTCGTCCGCAACAGGAACGACCTTTTTGCGGCATTCCAGGAGGTCAGGACTGTGCAGACCCGACTGGTTTCGGACTACGTCGCCGACATGGCAAAGCACTGCGGCAAGCAGAATGCGATGCATCTCGAGCGGCTCTGGCTCAACGTTCCGGCTCAGCTTGGCCGCGACCAGAGCGGTTCGTCTCCGAAATTTGTCTTCAAGGAAGTGCTCCCCGGAATCAAGGGCTACGAACGGCTGTCCGGCGCCATTGACTGGCTCGAGGCCGCAGGGCTTGTCCTCCGCGTGCCCATTGCCAACAGCGGGTTGCTTCCGTTCACCGCCTACGAGAAGGAGAATTTCTTCAAACTCTTCGTGTTTGATGTCGGCATTCTCGGTGCGCTCAGCCGACTGCCGGTCAAGAGCATACTCGATTACGACTATGGTACGTATAAGGGGTTCTACGCCGAGAACTTCGCGGCCCAGGAGCTGACTATTTCCAGGCGGAACAATATTGCGTGTTGGCGGGAAGGACAGTCGGAGGTCGAGTTCCTCTGCGAAGTGGATGGAGTTGTCATTCCCCTTGAAGTCAAGTCCGGCTGGGTCACCCAGGCCAAAAGCCTGAAAGTTTTTGCCGACAAGTACCGCCCTCCTTTTTCGGCTGTGCTCAGCGGACGCAACCTTGGCTCCGATCCGCACCTCGGGAAGCACTACTATCCGCTCTATATGGCCTCCAAATTCCCGTTGCCCTGCCTGCGGCAGAATCCGACGGCGACACCCAATGAATATCCAATATCGAACACGGAATGTCCAATAACGAAGTAAAAATTGGATATTCCGTGTTGGATATTGGATATTCAAAACTCACGCAATCCCGCACTCTCGAACTTTGTGCCTCTGTGCCTTTGTCACTTTGTGCCTCTAATAACCAATTCTGGTTTTACCAAAATTTCCGTCTCCTCCGTCTCGCCGGTCAATAATTTCACAGCGGCTTCGGCGATCTTTTCCTCACGGATGCATATTGACGAGAAGCCGAATTCTTCGGACTGGGGAGTGTTGTAGAACCCGATCAGGTCAATATCTTTCATCGGTTTCAATCTGTTGGCTTCAATAATAGGAATAAGGTTGAAGCGGATGAAAGAATCGTTGTATGCGAATATCGCTGTGGGTCGGTCTTTTTTCTTAAGAAGAGACGCGACGGTGGAATCAAGAGGCGCACCGTGAAGCAGGCTCCAGAAGATCTCATCTGAGAATTTAATATTGTTTTCACGGCATTCCTGGGCGAAGGCATTCATTATCTGTACCTGAATAGAACTCCATTCGCCCTGATAGTGTGGTTCAGGCATTGCAAGACAGGTCATTTTCTTGTGCCCGAGGCTGATGAAATGGCGTGCGGCAATTCTTCCCGCCTCAGTAAAATCAACCAGTGCGTATTTTGCGGATTTGATTTTTTCGTGATGATTATATTTGGTTATGAAAACGATGTTTTCAAAGGATTTATGGTTTGATATCAGATAATCAAGCGGGAATTCACGTCCGCCATCGATGATAAATCCATAGGATTGATGTTCTTCGTCCAGCATGACATCCAGATATTTCTTAACGCAATGCTCATCGGAAATGACATTGTCATTGATTAAAACCGGATAAAGCTTTCTAGCGCCCAGGCATTTTGAAATTTTACGGCTGATATTGCTGTAAACATCACCTTTGCTGAACATGAGCATGGCAACGGCATTGCTGACGTTCTTGTCCTTTACAATTTCCTTTATTACTATGGTTCCACGCCGCGGCGCTCTTTCCAGCAAGCCTTCCTCGACCAGCGAGTTCAGTCCCGCAGCAACCGTATGACGGTTGATTTTGTATTTCTGTGCCAATTCATCATCTGTCTGCAGACGGCTTCCTTTCACAAGGTCACCTGACAGGATCATGCTCCTGATAATGTCAGCCACCTGCGTGTGCTTCGGCCTGCTGTTGATTATTCCTGAAACGTCCATATTGATATTCCCAAGGGTATTATTATAGTAATAGTATATTCATTGTACTAATATTATGCTAAAAAATTTGGCAGAAAGCAATACCCAAACAAAAATAAATTGGAAATAAAATCACTGCCATCCCCCAGGATGACTGTGAATCCAATAGTCATATTGTAAGATGATTAGACAAAATGCATATCATCTTGTAAAACTGTTTGACATAATGCATGTTTTAGGTATATTTTATTTTCAATGCAATAAAAAGACAAGGAGGCAATGTGGAGCAGTTGCAACATGTTTTTGAATTGGCGGATATTGCCCGTAAAGATGGAGCCAGATATCCCATTAAGAGAGAGATATTCCCGCATGTGTCAGATGTTAAAGGAAGGCACTTTACGGGTATTGTCGGTCCAAGAGGTGCGGGAAAGACAATAATTTTAAAGCAGATTTCACATGAAACAGCGAATTCCCTCTATCTGTCTGCCGATTCAATTGAGGAAATTGATCTGTTTGAAACAGCAAAGCTGCTTTCTGAAAAATACAAGGTGGAATTGCTTCTTGTAGATGAAATCCATTTCCTGCGTAATTATCAGGCTTCATTGAAAAAAATCTATGATTTCCTGAATATAAAAATAATATTCACAAGTTCCGTATCCCTTTCCTTGTATGAGTCTGTCCATGATCTGTCAAGGCGCGTGAACCTTGTCACTATTTACCCTTTTTCATTCAAGGAGTATGTCTATTTCAGTAAAAAACAGAAGCTCGAATCTTTAAGCGTAGAGCAGATATATAACGACGGTTGGAGTTCGGAGCATCTTAAATACGGTTATCTTTTTGAGGAGTATGTCAAAGGGGGGATTCTTCCTTACTCGCTTGAAGAGCCGGACATTCTTGCACTGCTCAGGAACAATCTTGAAAAAATCATTTATAAGGATATCCCGTCGGTCTCCAAAATAACTATGGAAGAGAGTCACCTCATTGGGAAAACAGTTAAATTCATAGGGAGATCTCCTGTTGACGGAATCAACTGCTCTTCAGTAGCTGGTAATCTTGGAATTACGAAATATAAGGCGGAGTCATATCTGAAACTTCTGGAAAAGGCTTTTGTGCTTAACATGATTTTCCCTGAAGGGACAAATGTCCTGAAGGAGCCGAAGGTTCTCATGTGCCTTCCTTACAGGCTGCTTTATTCCGAATATGAAAACTGCCTTGGGGCGATTCGGGAAGATTTTTTCGTGGAATCGATGAAGATGAGAAAATTGGAATTCAGTTATCTTAAAACTAATCGCGGCGCCAAAACCCCTGATTTCATTGTTACAGGGAAAGACAGGAGAATTGTAATTGAAATCGGAGGAAAGAACAAAGGACATGAACAATTTAAGAATTTCTCCTGCGAGCAAAGGATGATTCTTGTGCATTCGGACTCGTTCTCAGGCATAAGAAAGCCACTGTTCCTCATCGGATATGTTTAGGGACAACCCCTCAGCCTTGATTTCTTAAGCTTGCCAATATATTTTATCTGAAACTTAGGTTGTTTATATGGATTACGGAACTAAATATATTGACACAGTCAAGAAAATTGTCCTTTCTAACATAGACAAGGACGTGACTTGCGTTTTTCTTTTAGGCTCTAGGGCGGACAAATCCAACACTTCCAGATCGGATATTGACATTGGGATTAAATGTAAAAACGGGCTTGGGAAAACAAGGTACAAGATATTGAACGCAATTGACGAATCTAATGTACCTTATAAAGTTGACTTGGTTGATTTAAACTATGCTGATGTAAATTTCAAAAGAACCATAGCCAGGAGTGTTTTTGAAATATGGAACAAACCCAAAGACTTGAATTTAAAAGAACTGTTTTCCTGAATGCGGTTAACAGCTTGGACAGCAGTCTCGGCATTGATTTAAGCAATCTTAGTCCCATTATTTCTGATGCTGTTAAAAATGGAAGCATTCAGAAATTTGAGTGTTGCTCCGAACTCTGCTGGAAACTTGTAAAATCTTATCTCATTGCAGTTCACGGCATAGAAGCTAATTCCCCGAAATCTGCAATAAAGGAATTTTTCAATGTCGGAAAAGTTCAGGAGGAGGATTTTGAGAAACTTATCGCAATGATTGAGGATAGAAATTGCCTGAGCCATATCTATAATGAAGCAGAATTCAATCGAATATACTCTCTACTTCCCGTATACGTTGAGGTTATGAGGAAAATCCTGATTCTAGTCAAATCCTGATTGCCTTGAGGCAATTGCATGATCAAAACAGAAAAAAATATCCATGCAATTATTACGACTAGATTTGCTTGGCGGAAGTCTTTCCGCACATTTTTTAAGCCAAGCAGACGCTTGGCGTTCCCGGGAACGCTGACCGTCTGGTCGGCTCTATGTATTTCTTGTGCGGAAAGACTTACGCCGACAGCACACTAGCGACCTGGCTTCGTTAAGAAACTTCCGTATTCGCAGGGAAGCTACTACGTGACAAGACGCCAAGGCAGGCCGACGACCAACGACCCCTTCGACAAGCTCAGGGCAGGCCGGCGACTGACAACTTCCCTCTAATGGAGGCACTTCTGCCGTGGGCGTCTAGTCCTTCGATCTCTGCGAACTTCGCAATATGGGGAAGTTCTTTTAATAAGGATTTCCTGTCATATTGGAGGATGCTGGTGCGTCTGAAGAACTGTTCCACGGTGAGGCCGCTGAAATATTTTGCCGTCCCCGCAGTCGGAAGGACATGGCTCGGCCCTGCGACAAAATCCCCGACGGGTTCCGGCGTCCATTGTCCTATGAAAATCGCGCCTGCCGCATTTATCTTCGATGCGATATTTTCAGCCTTGGAGCACATTACTTCAAGGTGTTCGGGAGCGTAGCGGTTTGCGATCTCCGCAGAGTCGGCAATGTTTTTGACTAGGATGAAGAACACTCCGTTTGCCAGGACTTTCGCGACTGGTGCCGAACGTTTGAGCAGTGCCGACTGCAGGCCAAGCTGTTTTTTCACTTCTTCAATAAGCTGGGCGGAATCTGTCACGAGGACAGCCTGTTCGAGTCCGCTTCCGTGTTCAGCCTGCGAGAGCATGTCGGCGGCGATGAAGTCTGGACGGCATGTCTTGTCGGCTATCACCATTATCTCTGACGGTCCGGCAACCATGTCGATTGCGACATCGCCATAGACAATTTTCTTTGCAGTCGTGACATACGCATTTCCCGGACCGACTATTTTGTCTACTTTTTGAATTGTCTTTGTGCCGTAGGCGAGGGCGGCTATCGCGTATACTCCGCCGAGGCGGTAGATCTCCGTGGCGCCCGATTTTGAAAGAGCATAGAGCAGGGCGGGGTGGACTTCACCGTTCTTGTTGGGAGGTGTGACCGCGACTATTTCCCTGACTCCTGCGCATTTCGCAATTGCGACAGTGTGTACGGATGTTGAAATAAGGGGGGCTGTTCCGCCGGGAATATATGCGCCAATGCGGTTCAGGGGAGAGAACTTTTCGCCCAGCACTACTCCGGGCCGGGGAGAAAACTTCCAGTTTTTCGGGATGCGCTTCCTAGAGAACGCCGTGACGTTTCTGATTGCAGTGTCGATTGCTTTTTTCGTGGCGGAGGAAACTTCACCGACTGCTTTGCGAATTTCGCAGTCTGACACGGGAAACCGGGCGGGTTTGATGTTTGCCGAGTCGAATTTCAGGAGATATTTTGAAACTGCCCTGTCGCCGTTAAGACGAACGTCCTCGATTATTTCCCTCACAGATCCTTCAATGTCTTTCGGGCAGACCTGCCTAGTGAAGAGATTTTCGAGTTCCTTCCGGAAACCGGTGTCCTTGAAACTGATTGTCTTCATTAAAGCCTTCACGTTTATTATATAATAATGAGTTACGATAATAACGCGTCAGCGGAGTGACGCGGCTACAGATAGTTTTTGCATTCCTTTTCAATTGAATGCAAATTGGCGTAAATCTACACTTGGAAAAGATATTTGCCACCGGAATAAAAGGTGTGGCGACAATTTACAGGAGCCTCAAGGAGGCCGGACACCGTAATGCGTCATTCTTCCTTTGGTTGGTATCGCTTTGTACCGAAGTACCTGATCGGTTTGCCTTCAATTTTCAGACTAACCGAGCCAATTTCAAAACTACGGCTCGGACAAGCCTCGCCTTCCATTTTTATCCGCCTTGGCGTGATGGAGGGTTTTGTTTACCCGCCTATGGCGGCGCCAAAGGTTTACGCGCCGTGGCGTGCGACTAGGGCTTGTCAAAACCGTTTCTTGAGTTTTGCAATTACCTCAACCGTAAGCAGGAAAAAGTAAAACTGACGCATTGCCGGACGCCGCCTCTTTTTTTATTTTCATCGAATGGTGCATTGAAAGAAATATAATAGACAATAGATTACACGGTCAACTGCAGGACCGGCGTTTGCGTTTTGCATGAATTCAGAATTAATTCACCCCCCTGTACATTTGAACCAAGGAACAATGATGGAAGCCAAAGATCATAAGGATTACAGCATGCTGGCTGTGAATGTTGGACTGGGTGCCAATATTTTCCTGGCTGTGCTCAAGACGATAATAGGGGTTATCGGACATAGTCCCGCGCTTTTGGCGGACGGTATCAACTCCACTTCAGATGTCGCATATTATATCGTTGTCCGTATTTTCATGGTGAAGGCTCACAAACCCGCAGACGATGAGCATCCCTACGGTCATCGGCAACTGGAAAGCATTGCGGCTCTGGCGGTGGGCGCATTCGTCGTGACGACAGCTATTGCGATATTCTGGGATGCGGTCAACAAGGTCTATGATCTCTGGGTGACAAAAAACGATTTCGGCGGCGCGTCGCTGGCGGCTCTGGCGGTCGGACTGCTCACGGTCGGTATGAAGATTGTATTGAGTTCCATGACCCAGAAGATCGGCAGGAAGACAAACAATTCCGCCATACTTGCGCTGGCGTGCGACCATCGCAATGACATCTATGCGGCATCGGCCGCAAGCATAGGAATTTTCCTGGGCAGAATGGGATACACCTGGGTGGATCCTCTGGCAGGCGCCATGGTGGCTTTGGTCATATTGCGCACTGGGATTGAGATTTTACGCAAATCATCGGATGACTTGATGGATACTGTGCCGGGGAAGATGCTGAATCATGAGGTTACTGAAGCCCTGTCAAATATTTCCGGGATCCAGCAGGTGGAAGAAATACTCGCCCATCGTTTCGGGGCATATCTGGTCATCAATGTCACAATTGGGATTGACGGTTCACTTACTGTTGCTGAAGGCGACCGGATTGCCAGTCAGGTGGAACATGAACTGTACCAGAAAATCGGCTTGTTGAAGCGGGTGCATGTTCATTATCATCCCTCGGGAAACGTCCTGAAAACTACATACGGTGTGCAGAAGCAAGGTTCTTAATGGCAGTCATTCTGGACGGATTGATGGATTTTTGGATTAATGGATTATTGGGTTTGAGTTCAAGAATAACCATGCCTTACGGATTTCAAGTGGAAATTTAAAATAGGTATTTTGGATTTTTCTCATGTGCTAGTTTTTGCATAACTCTTTTATTTGCAACAATCCAACAATCCATGTAACGGCAGTGAACCTCATGCTCAGTGACAATAATAAAACAAGGACTACAAGCACGCTTGTGGAGGCTGTTGACGCCGGAAAGCGGCTTGATGTCTATCTTTCCGAAAGGTTCACCTATCTTTCCAGGACGGAATGGCAGAATCATGTCCGGGACGCCAGGATTCTGCTTAATGGAGGCAAGTCGCGGAGTTCGCGGAAACTTCAGGGTGGCGAATGCGTTGAATTCCTCTCAGACGATATTGAAGAGCCACCGGTTGACAAGAAATATGAAATCATTCATTCCGACGAATCACTGATAGTCGTTTCAAAGTCTGGGAATCTTCCGTGCCATCCCGCCGGTCCGTTCTTCAAAAATACACTATGGTATCTTCTTGCGGAGCAGTTCGGCAAGGTGTATTTCGTCAATAGGATTGACAGGGAGACTTCGGGACTTGTCCTTCTCGCCAGAAAGCCGGAGATCGCCGGTGAAATGTCGGAAAAACACAGTGAAATACAGAAGAAATACATTGTCTTCGTTCACGGGGATTTTCCGGCGGAACACCATGCGCGAGGATTTCTTATGCCTGATGAAAGGAGCGCGGTCAGGAAGAAAAGGAAATTTGCGGAATTCGCAGGAGCCTCTCCGGTAAATTCAGAATATGCGGAAACTAAATTCAGGCTTCTCGGAACCGGACCGAACATGAGCGTTGTAGAGGCTGAGCTTGTGACAGGAAGACTCCACCAGATAAGGGCGACGCTCTGTTCTATTGGCTTTCCGCTGGTGGGAGACAAGATTTACGGGCCGGATGAAAACATCTACATAAGATTTGTCCAGGGCGGAATGACCGGCGCCGACAGGTCGTTGCTGGTTCTGAACAGGCAGGCGCTTCATTCCGCCACCCTGAAAGTCAGGCATCCGTTTACCGGGGATATTTTGAATTGCAAAGCCGATCTTCCCGACGATATGCGGGATATGCTGACGGAATTCTCGCAAAAACATATTGACATATAATAAAAAAAGTATATTATTGATGCGCTAAGGGACCTCTGAAAATTGGCGTGTGGAGCGCAACAGGAGATTGAGGTTCCATTGAGTGAACGTGAACAAACTTTGGAGTGAATTTATGTGGATTTTTTCAGTAATGGCGGTTTTGATGGTGGTTATTACGGCAATCTGTTATTTTGTGATGGGACATTTGCCTGACATGTACATACATGTGTCTGCCTATGGATTTATTCTTGCCGGTCTGGGCTACATGATTGAGCTTATGAAAAAAAGGGAGAAGAACATTGAAGAGCATGTCGAATGGATATTCGAGAAGAAATTCAAGGTTTTCTTTGAGGAGACCAAGACGATAAGGACTATGATTTTGAAACTTGAGGAAAGAAGGGATCAGCCCGATTTCACTTCACCGCCCATGGCTCACGGTAAAAGTGAACAGAAACAGATTTTTTCAGCTCCAATCCCTCCAATTGTTTTTCCTAAGATCAAGGAAGAATAACAATGTTTTATGTCTGAGCTGATTTCAAAATACAAAAAAATGGTTGTTATGGCAATGCGCACGTTGGAGTTCACAACTTTAGTGTGTCTTCGTATTCAACAAGTTGGACACGCTAAAGCCGTGAACTCCAACGTGACAAATCAGCTCAAAAGAGGCAATTTTGAAATTGCCTCAATCTAACCGAATATCCCGTCAAATGAAAACCGGCATGTCCGTCGACTGGAAATCGATAATCTACCGAGGTGTGGAATCGGAAGAACTCGATTACAAGGCGGCACAGAACTGGAACAATCTCAGCAGAGCCGGAAAGGCCCGTTTCGCCCGCCACTGTATGGCGATGGCCAACACAAAAGGCGGTTATATCGTAGTCGGTGTCGGGGAGGATGGGACGGGCAAGCCCTGTCTTTATTCAGGCGTGACCGACAGGCAGAGCAAATCATTCGACCCGACGGATGTCGGAAATGTCGTGAACCGTTATTCAGACCCTCCTCTTGATTTTGACATAGAAAGACCTGTGGTCGACGGGAAGAGGTATGTTGTTTTCGCCATTAGGCGTTTCTCCGAGATCCCGCATGTCTGCAGTTACAGCTGCACTTCTGAAGTCCAGCAGGGTGTGTTCTACATAAGGACTCCTGATGCTTCCAGCCGTCCTGCATACAAGGCTTCCGAGATTCACGGGATCATCCAGCGCGCACTGAGGAACCAGCGGGAACTCCTGGGCAGGATGCTGAGAGGGATTCTCTATGAGGGCAGAAAGACGCTTGACCCTGCCGCAAAAAGCGAATTCATCGAACAGATAATCCACTCATTCAGGATATTCGACAAAAGGAAAAAAGAATTCGGACATGACTCCGGTGTCGTCTGGGAGATGTCCGTTTATCCGCCTGAGTTCATTCTTGAGAAATTCTCGCTTTCCCAGGTCCAAAAGGCTGTTGAAAATTCAATTTCCACAACGCTGGGCTCGTCTTTCATCTCATTGGACGAAAGCGAGGAGAGCTATTTCACCAATGTTGCACTCAGGACTTTTTCCAAGGCGAGAAAACAGTACTGGCAGGCTTTCAGTTCAGGTCTGTTCCATTACGTGTCAGTTCATGAAAAGGAAAAAAACTCAATCAGGTATGAAAACATGATCCGGACGGTTGCCGGAGCCGTCAATTTTCTCGGACAGTATTATTGCGAACTCGGATATACGGATGAACTTTTCAGCATGAGATTCAAGGTTTATCCCGTTGAGGGGGTGAAACTCACGGGAACCGGTGGCAAAGGCTCGGAAAGCGGGTTCACCTGCAGGATACCCGAAATAGAAGTCAAAATGCAGCGTACCGCCTCCGACCTCATGAGCGGAACCGTGGATCACAGCGCAAGAATCATCAGTGAAATCTGCGAACGCTTCAACCTTCCCCAGGGCAAGCATGTCAGCTTGGAACACCTGATAGGCACCTTCCTGAAAAAATGAGAAACATTTCCGGCTCTTTCTCAGATCTAGCGGGTAAACATACAATATGAGCTGATTTCAAAATGCGAGAAAATCGTTGTCGCGGGAATATCTCTTGTTGGAGTTCACAACTTTAGTGTGTCTTCGTATTCAACAGGTTAGACACGCTAAAGCCATGAACTCCAACTTTTGAAATCAGCTCAAAGAGGCAATTTTGAAATTGCCTCAATATAATTGAATATTCAGTCTTTCTAATCGAGTTACCCAATCGATCTGAGAAAGCCCCTGATTTAATCGGTGATTCCGGTCAGACGCCTGAAGTTGCCGGCGAACACAGCCTCCGCCTCCGCATCATTCAGGTGTTCAAACAATACCCCTTGGACATACATGGCGGGATTGCATATCGGAAAATCCGTGCCGAACAGGATTTTGTCCTTGCCGGCAATATTGAGACCCTCCCTCAGCATGCCCCAGCGGAAAAGTCCGGTTCCAGAAAGATCCAGATGGGCGTTGGGATATTTTTTTATGAACTTAAAACGTTCCTGCATGTCGGCGCCGTCGCAGGGATGGGCGATCACCAGTTTCAATTCTGGAAAATTTTCGCAGATGGTCTTCATTTCTGCGAAGTCTGCGGGATGAATGTTGACCGGCAGGCCGAGGTTCTGCGCCAAATCGTAAATCTTGAACATCCCGTCGCCCAGATAGGAGGGATAATCCATGAAATAACCGACCAGCTCACCGATCCAGCGGACATTCTCCTTGTGATAAAGTTCTTCGATCTCCAGGCAGGATTCTGTCGGGCACGACGGAAGCACGTGCATCCCCGGAATGAAGAAGTCGGGGTAACGTTTCCTGAATTCCAGTGCCTCCCGGTTGAGTGCCTTGATCTGGTCGAATGTCGGTTTTCCCATCTTCCTGATAACGGAGCCGCAGCACCGTGAGATTCCGGCGCGCTTCATTTCCGCTACGAATTCGTCCGGAGTGGCGGGTCCGTTGATGCGGCCGGTGTTGGTATCCTTGCTCAGAAAAGGGTGTATATGGCAGTCGATAATTTCAAATTGCATTTTAATCTCCATCTTTTGATTTTAAACGGCATCAGGGATTTTTTAGAATTACATACGTGGGAAGGCCGAGCACCTTGAAATGTGACAACACTTCTTTTGTCGCGGGATCGTTCGGATTTTCCGCACTGAATCTGAGTTTCACAAAGTCCTTCAATTTTTCATTCACTTTGGGGCTTTTCAGGGTTGAAAGATCCATCGCTTCACAGTTCTTGCACCAGCTTGCGCTGAAGTCAATGAGCAGCGGGCGCTTTTCTTTTTCGGCCGTTGAAAGCGCTTCGGGAAGGGATGACAGCCATCCTTCCGCTTGTGCGGCCTTCCCTGATGAGATTAGGGAATAACCGGTAACCAGATAATATGCGGCGATGCTGATTATAAAAACCGCGAAAACATATTTCACTTTCACCATCCACGGACCGGGCTTCGGAAGCATGGCTATGCCGGCTCCGGCAAATGGCCACGGGATTGCCATTCCGGCTCCGAGGACAAACGGAAGGAGAAGCCCGTATATGTTGCCCTGCGCATAAAGTGATGATGAGAAAAGGAGTACGGCAATCACAACTGGGGCCACGCATGCTCCGGCGAGCAGCGCCGATATTCCGCCCATGCCCATCGCGGTCAGGAGGCCGCTTTTGCTGTTTGTCTTGCCTGCACTCATATATCTGGAGAAATCAATTGCGAAAACATCGAACATCGCAAGGGCGAGAAATATGAAGACGATGCCAGCGCCGAAATTGAAATACGGGGATGAGTTGATTGAACCGAAAGTGGAGCCGGTCAGAACCGCCGCAAGTCCGAGCAGCCCGTACATCAAGGTTATCCCCAATCCGTACATGAGTCCGATCACGAACCCCTTGAGCTTTGAACCTGACTTTGCCCCGGCCCCGATGATTGCGACATTTATCGGAATCATTGGAAGGACGCAGGGTGTCAGGTTGAGTGCGAGTCCGCCTATCAGAATCAATATTATTGATATGAACAGGTTTTTACTGCGAAGCTTGTCGAGAATTGGATTACCCTTCTTTGCATTGGGGCTCAAAGAACTGTCAATGAAGGCGATGAAATCTTTTTCATTCATATAGCCTGCGGCACTGCCACTGACTGTAAAGTGTGCAGTCTGATTATTCCATTCCAGCGATTGCCCGGGGGCGGAGGCTGTTCCGACTTCCGGTATATTGCCATGTTCCGGTTCCGAGGTGACTGCAAATTCCTTTGTCTGCGGCGGATAGCACACGTACGGGGTTTTGGCGCATCCCTGGAATTGGATCTTCGCCCTCACCGGAGGAATCAGGTTTTTTATTGAGAATTCCCAGACGCTTTCGCCCTCAGGGTAAATGACGTGTTCTTCTCCATAAGGATCTTTTTCGGAAAATGTTCCGGGTTCTTTTACAGGTCTGGACGTCTTTCCTGAAGAATCGGTAACTTCAATTTTCGTCTGGTCCTTGTAGAGATACGCGTTTTTATTTATTTGGACGCTTATCTTCAGGACATTGCCGGAGGTTTCATTTTTCCAGGAAAACGGAAGTCCGTCAACGCCGTCGGCTCCGTAAAGTGCCGATACCAGCATGACCAAAGCCGGAATAATAATATTTTTAATGGGGTATTTCATCTTATGGATTC
>CAMCYE010000064.1 GCA_945883805.1 Victivallis vadensis
GCGAACAGTATCAGCGAAAGCATAGTAAAGCATCGGCTTAAGGCCGGGACGGCACTGCCCTACGAGATTTGGATTGCTGAAGAACTTGAGATTAACAGGAATACCGTACACAGAGCCTACGAGAAGCTGATTTCCGATGGATTTGCACAGGAGTTAGACGGGCGCAGAGGAATTTTCGTGGCCGACACCGCCAGGGGGAAATACATGCCTCCGTTTCCCGCCATCGGAATTGTCACATCGGATAATTTCTCTGACATAGTATATAAATCATCCCAAAACAGCCTCGCCTACTTTAGCGGGGTCATAGACAGGGCGACTGAAACAAAACACTCTTCAATATTTCTGCACTTGCCCAACTCTGAAAATAATCCGGATACAATTCAACAATGGATTGAGGACACGGTTCCACGTTTGAGCGGAATAGTTCATCTTGGGAGCGGTTCACATAAAAAAAACCTTCCCCTACGGATGCTTCTAGAGCACAAGCAGACTCCGCAAATCTTAATATCCGGTTTTTCAGTGATTCCGCATATCAGCTCCGTATATTCCGATGTGTCCGGTGGCGGAACGGCAGCCGCTGAGCTGTTGCTTAAAAACGGGCACCGGAAAATAGGAGTTCTGTCCAGTTTCATCAATCAGAATAAAAACGAATTGTTCAACTATTATGCGGGAGAGCGCGCCATTATGATGACTGAATGCTTCAGGAAATGCGGTCTAAAGATTGATCAAAACTGGATTTCCATTTACGACAATAAAGAGGAAACATTAAAAGGGAATATTCGAAAAATACTCGACTTGAAGGAACACCCCTCCGCGTTCTGGTGCCAAAACGACGATATTGCAATCAGCGCCATTAAGATTCTAAATGAATTCGGATTGGACGTACCAAGGGATATTTCCATAATCGGGTTCGACGATGTCAAGGAAGGTTCCAGTTGCAATCCTCCATTGACAACAATAAAGCAGCCTTGCTATTCCATAGGCAGGCAGTCGGTTGATCTGCTCATAGATATTTTTGAAAATGGAAGTCCGGGGGATGCCCGAACTGAAAAAATACCCACCTCCCTGGTTGTGAGGGAATCGGTCGGGAGGGTGCCCGGTAGCCGGTAGCCAGTTATCAGTTATCAGTTATCAGTAAGCAAAAGTTGAAATCGTTGAACGTTAAACGTTGAAATCGTTGAAATCGTTGAACGTTAAACGTTAAAACCGTTAAACGACTTAAACGACTTAAACGACTTAAACGACTTAAACGACTTGAACGACTTGAACGACTTGAACGACTTGAACGACTTGAACGACTTGAACGACTTGAACGACTTGAACGACTTGAACGTATAAGGATGAAAATGTCTACGAAAACTAAAATCGTGATGGTGGGCGGCGGCAGTTACAACTGGTGTCCGAGGCTCCTCAGCGATCTGATACAGACCGATGAACTTATCGGGAGTGAGATAGTCCTCCTTGATCCGAACCTTAAGGCCGCCCAGGAAATCAAGGAGGCGATGACGCATCTGGCCAAAACTCTCGGCCGTGATTTCCGCTTCATCCCCACCAGTGATGAAACCTTGGCTTTTAAAAATGCCGATTTCGTGGTGATCACAATCTCTACTGGCGGTCTCAGCATGATGAAACACGATCTAAAAATACCCGAACGCTATGGCATCTGGCAGACAGTCGGTGATTCCGTTGGACCTGGCGGATGGTCTCGCCTCCTGCGCAATGTGCAGGTATTTGAGAAAATGGCTCGTAAAATCGAAAAATTTTCACCCAGTGCAGTAGTGCTGAACTACACCAACCCGATGGCCGGTCTGACCGGGGCAATCGCTCAGACCACCTCTTTGCGGACAGTCGGTCTCTGCCACGGCCTTTTCAGCACATACGGACTTATCAAAAGATTACTCCAAGTCGAGGAAAAGGATATTTCGGTCCGATTTGGCGGAATCAACCATTTTTTCTGGCTGCTGAATTTCAAAATCAAAGGGGAAGACGGTTATCCGCTGCTTATGAAAAAGCTTAAGGGCGTCTCACTGAACGAAGCTCTAGACCGTGCGCCCCGGGAGACTCCGAGAATACACGACTTCTGTCTTTGCGAGGAGTTGTTGCACCAGTACGGCATGCTCACGTACATCGAGGACAGGCACACTTGCGAATATTTCCCGCCATATCTGACTGATCGGGCCATGCTCAAACGGTTCAAACTGATCCGGACAACTGTCGAGGAGCGTAAAGGAATGCTCGAAAAAAACCGGGAATATACGTTGAGGCTTGCTTCTGGTAACGAGAAAATGCCTCCGCGCAGCCGGGAAACCGCCATGGACATAATGAAGGCCTTTGTAACCAACACCCCGTTTGTGGATGTGGTCAATCTTCCCAATATCGGTCAGATTGACAATCTGCCGCGTGGTGCGGTGGTGGAAACGCTGGGACTGGTTGACTCCTCCGGATTCGCACCGATAGGAATCGGATCCATGCCGGAACCGTTGCGCACTTTGCTTGAAACGCATTGCCAGGTGCAGAAGATGACCTTGGAGTCCGCTTTGACCGGAAATAAGGAGTTGGCGTTGAAAGCGCTGATGCTGGATCCGCTTTGTGCGAAACTCGCACCGTCGGATATACGCAAGATGGGGCTGGATCTGATGGAGGCGACAGGGGATTATCTGCCGCAGTTTGATTAGAAAATTATTTTCCTCCGGAAAATAATTACTTTGACAAAATAAAAAGGGATAAATGATGTTTATAGACGCACACACACATGGGATGCATGCGGAGCGGAATTCCGAAGGAAAACTGTCGCAACCGCTCATGACCGCCTGGGTTCCAGGGAAAATGACTCCTCAGGATTATGTCAACGACAGGATGAAACTTGGCATTGAAAAGATCGTTATTCTGGATCCGGCTAACGTAACTTTCGAACTGAAGAAGATATTCGGAGACTACGTCATCCCCGTACCCCAGGTAGATATGGACATCGCCACCCCTGAGGAAATAAACGGGCTTTTCGATCGCGGTGCGGTCGGCATAAAATTCATATCCCCTGAAAAATCCTACGGTCATGATAAGTATTTTCCCATATATGACGTGATATGCGCAAGACATGGTCTTGCCGTTTTTCACACAGGATACCTGGGCACGGAAGTTTATGAGCCCGGCGGACTGCACAGGAGAAGAACCTATACAGACATCACTGACATGGCTCCGGCCAGACTCGACCGGATTGCACGCGCTTTTCCAGAATTGAAGATCCTGATGGCGCACTTTGGAAATCCGTGGTGGGAGGAAGCCTGGAAGATTTGCTCAAGCCACAAGAACATCTACGCCGATCTTTCCGGTGGGACAAGTTATCGCCGTTCCATGGACATGTGGGCGCAGATTTTCTCGCCCGACGGAAAACTAGACACGGGAACTGTCGGCAAGCTGTGCTTCGGAACGGACTGTTCTTACTTCACATGCGGACCAAGCGACAGGAAACCACATCAGAATATGATCGATTTCCATATAAGCCTCATGGACCGTCTGAAAGTTCCGGAGGAACTGAGACAGAAGGTTTACCGGGAGAATATCTTGATGTTAACCGAAGGAAAAAGTAAACAGTGATCAGTCGGGGAATGAATAGGCGAATCGGAGAGCCGGTGAGACGGAGTGCTTGATTAAGAATGCCGACGACTGAAGACCGACGACTGGCGACTGAAAGAATTAGTTGGAGTTCACAGCTTCAGCGTGTCTTAGATTATTCTTTCAACTTGGTAATTTGAAAACTATAAATAACATAGAATCCAAAAACAGGAGGATGACATGCAACACGAAAATTTAAAAACTCAGGGAAGTAAAATGTTTTATCTAGGAAAATATTTTACACTCATCGAACTCCTCATCGTGATTGCGATCATCGCAATTCTGGCGTCAATGCTTTTGCCCGCACTAGGCAAGGCGCGGGACAGGGCAAAGCAGATCACTTGTCTTAACAACATTAAACAGGTCGGCACAGCCGCGCTTTTTTACCTTGAGGATTATAACTATGTATTGGGTTATATGATTGGAGGATTCCGTTTTGACCAATATTTGACCGGCGTCAAGGGTGGGGCTCCAGAGTACATAAAGACAAACTCCTTTCTTTGTGGCACTGCAGCTACCGGCCCTGTGTGCAATTTTTCCTGTCCGGCAGTCTCTGCGGAAACAATGAGGGAAGGAGGAACAAACAGCAAATATTTGGTTTTCACACCCTATTATGTCTCCATCGGCATAAATGCGGCGTGGTACACAAATGTACTTAGAAACAAAAATCTGTTTACAAAACCAGACCGTCTGAGTTATTTCATGGACAGTTACGGTAACAGTGTCTACCCGAACATTGAAGTCCGACTCGGTCCGCGTTTCGGGCATGGCAACAGCGCCAATGTCTTTTATTTGGACGGGCATGCCGATTCAAGGATAAGGTATTCTTTTTCCCTAACCTGCTCAACATTGACATACACTCCTTTCTGGAACGAGATTAAGACAAACGCAAGCTGGAATGGGCCGGATTGATGATTGTGGAAATAGTGTTTTTGGGTTCAACGTATAGGAATTTTAAAGTTATTGAAAATCTAGCATTTATTTTTGAACTTTATCTTCTGCGAATTGCTAGATTCGCACATGGAGTGCGGCAATTCATTGCCGCCTTCAACGACGGAATTTATTCCGTCCCACCAGCAGATAACACCGCGAAATGAGTTTCGCGGAACAAGGCTGTAACAAGTTACAGCACTCCAAGGTCAGGCCGAAGTGCCTGACGTAAAAGCAAAAACATAAGAATAAGAAATTAATAAATTCAGAGTCGCGGCCCCTGGCTGCATATTGAAGTATTAACAATAAAGGTGAGTATGAAAAGGATCTTGTTGACGGCGATGATTTTGATTTCGGGCGCGTCTCTTTGGAGTGCGGCAAAGACTGAAGAGCTTTTATTGGTGGAAAAAAACCTGAGCGTGCTGCCCATTTCGGTGGACAAGAACGCTTCGCAGGAAACCATGCAGGCCGCAAAGGAGCTGGCATCCTACATCCAGAAAATAAGCGGAGCGGAAGTGGATGTCATACTCAATGATTCGACAAACACCCCGTCTCACGCAATATGGGTGGGCGTTCAGCCGAAGATTGAAAGCGTTTTTCCGGATTTGAAATTCAAATTTGAAAATCCAGAAGAGATATTGATAGCCTGCAACGGAAAAGACCTTGTAATCGCGGGTCGCGACAAAATGGCCGGAGATACGCAAACCGAGTTTGGAACTGCGAATGCCGTATATACTTTCCTGCAGAAATATCTAGATGTCAGATGGTTCTGGCCCGGCCCTTTGGGCGAGGATGTAATTTGCAAAAACACTATAAGCCTCCCGGCTTTCGTATATCGTTTCCATCCCCAGATTGTCCAGCGCAAGCTGAACAGGGGAACCTTTTCAGGCGAATATGAAGTGCAGATGAAAGCCTGGTTCCGCATGCAGAGGGCGACATTGTATTCTTTCCGCTTTGAAGGCGGCCATGCGTACACGAAATGGTGGGATAAATATCACGTGGAACATCCGGATTATTTCGCAGTTCAACCGGACGGGACACGCGACCTTTTCCCGACAAGCAAAACACAGTCGACAAAAGACGCAAAGGTATGTGTGTCAAACCCCAAAATGCAGAAGCAGTGGCTTGATGATGCGGAACAGGAGCTGAAGGCAGATCCCTCCAAAATCATGGCCAGCGCCACTCCAAACGACGGTGCAATGTCCGGAGAATGCGTCTGCCCTAATTGCAAGGCGATGGATAATCCGAACGGGACAGAGGTTCAGTATTATGGAAAAGGCGGCGCGTATAAAAGCGTCGCACTCACTGACAGATATATAAAATTCTGGAACATCCTAGCCCGCGAAATGAAAAAACGTTTCCCGGACAAGGATATAAGTGTTGGCGCTTGCGCCTACGGACCGTATAAGTTCCCAGCAGTTTCGGAAAAATTGGACAAGAATATAGTAATAGGATATGCGGGTCATTTCCCTTTCTCAAGCGATGAATTCCGCAAAAAGGAGAAAGAGGAATGGAAGAAATGGGCTGAGAACGCATCAAAAATGGTTTTCCGTCCGAACATCTTCCACTATTCAGGCGGCTGGCTCGGATTGCCGACCGTACCGCTTCACAGGACAATTGAAGATTTCAAGTTCCTCGCAGAGAACAAATGCGTCGGACTGAATGTTGACACGCTTCCGGTTATCTGGTCTACCCAGGGTATTGAATATTATCTGCTGGCGCAACTTGCCTACGACCCTCTTCAGGACGGAAACGCTTTACTGAAAGATTATTATCAGAGAGCTTTTGGAAACGCTTCAGACGAAATAGAACAATATTTCGACATCATGGAAAAAGCTCACAATCAAATAGCGGAAAAGGTGAAACTTTCAGCCGGAGCCACAAAAGAGTTGATAGGAGTCTGCCGCGAAATATATACCGACGATATTTTGAACTCGGCGGATGAATGCCTCAAGAAAGCTGAAGCCAAGGTTGCAGATGTCCATGACATTAAATATTCGCAACGAGTCGCCTTCATCCGATCCGGTTATGATTTTACGAGACTGCAGGTGGGGATAATGAACGAAATGGCGAAAGTCAGGGAAAGCCAGGGAAAAGATGCCGCAGCAGTCAAAAAGGCGATCGAATTATGCGGTAAGCGCGACGCTTTTTACAAGAGAATAGAGGAACTTGTCTCAAGGTCTATCAAACTAGAGACGGAAATAATTACGACCATGTCGCAAGTAAGGCACAACAAGGGGACAGATACTGAAGAAGATAAAAAGCTCTTGAACGATGGTCTTAAAAAGGCGATTAAACTTTGCGAGAAGCGCACTGAGCTTTACAAGAAGCCGGATGTGTTTGTAGTGAGACTCCAGAAATGGTATCATGACAGCCGCAAGTTGGATGATTATATGGGTCCGCCGTCAAATGCGTTCCGTGACGCTGCTGGAGTTGAAAGCCTGCCGCAGGTTAAGTAGAAAATTATTTTCCTCTGGAAAATAATTACAAGGTATTCTTTTTCGCTCACAAGCGACAGTCTGGAGACGCGGACCCTTTTCTGGACTGAGCCGTTCGCGGCAAAAGCCCGGATTTGTTGTAGCCGAGGCTACAGCAGTTGACGTTCCCTGATTTAAAGTTGCGGCAATTTGCCGCCTAGCTTAACGTATAAAAATAAAGGTCTGAATGGAAATAATATCTATTTCACTGCATCACCTAAGCATGCCGCTCGTACTGCCTTTTGAAACCTCGTTTGGCCGCATGACGCAGCGCGAGTGTGTCCTCGTTTCAATGAAGAATGAGAAAGGACTGACCGGCTACGGGGAATGTGTCGCATGGCGTGATCCGGGCTACAGTTATGAGACTGCCGGAACGGCGCTGCATATCCTTAAGGAATTCGTGGCACCCCTGATCCTCGGACAGGACATCGGGAGCGCGGCGGATTTCAACAGGATGGTGTCCGGCATCCGCGGACATCACATGGCGAAGGCCGGTGTCGAAATGGCGTTGTGGGATCTTTTCGGGAAACAGGACGGAAAACCGCTTGCACAGATGCTCGGCGGAATACTCAAAAAGGTGGAGGTGGGCGTGTCGATCGGCCTGCAGGATTCGCCTGAAGCTCTGGCGGAACTGACGGCCAGCTATGTTGAACAGGGATATGCCCGTGTCAAAATAAAGATCAAACCCGGACGCGATATCGGAGACACGACTGCGGTGCGTGCGGCATTCCCGAATCTGCGTCTGCAGGTGGATGCGAACTCCGCATATTCCCTGGAGACGGCGGAAAAACTTAAACCTCTCGACGATCTGAATCTACTGCTCATCGAACAGCCGTTGTCCGATGATGACATATGGGATCACCATAAGCTGCAGAAGAAATTGAAAACTCCGATCTGCCTGGACGAAAGCATCCATTCTGTCAGACATGCGCGCTATGCTCTGGAGATGAAGGCATGCCGCATAATCAACATCAAGGCCGGACGGGTCGGGGGGCTGGCTCAGTCTGTCGAAATCCACGACCTATGCCTGGCGAACAGGATTCCAGTGTGGTGCGGTGGCATGATGGAAACCAATGTGGGGCGTGCTGCGAATCTCGCACTGGCCTCACTTCCGGGTTTTACGTTGCCGGGAGACATTTCCGCTTCAGACCGTTATTACCGCCGCGATATTACACACGAGACATTTGTTTTAAATCCTGACAGCACCATTGCCGTGCCTGCAGGAGTTGGCCTCGGTGTCACGGTTGACGAAAAGGCATTGTCCGATTTCACATTGTCACGCATCGATCTTAAAGCCGATTAACGAGATAATCTCGGCGGAAGACCTTCCGCCGAGATTATCTGTCAAAGATTACGTTTCCATAATTAGCAGAGTTGTGGAAACTCATAGATTTGTTTCGGATTTCGAATTTGGTTCCGGCTACGCCGGTTAAGGGTATATAATAACAAATGAAAAATTTCAAATTTATAATTTTGATATTTTGTCTGGCAGCTTCGCATCTGTTTGCCGGTGATTCAGCTAAAAATGAAAGCACCATTGAGCTTAAGGCCTGGGGTGTTCCCGACAGGGTGGTATCCGGTCCTGTCGGAGAGGCCGGGATAAAGATAGTAAAGGAATTCCAGAGGCTCCATCCAGAGATTGACCTTGTTCCCGCCACCGGCCTGAACATGGGTATGGACATGACCCCGCTCATGCAGATCGCCGGCGATATTTCGCCGGCGGTGATATCTGTGAACTTCCGCCAATCCAGCACCTATATCAACGAGAAATTCCTCTATCCCCTGGAAAAATATCTTGAGAAGGCGGCTGGGGCAAATGTGATTGACGGACATCTTTTGACAACGGAAAAATACCTGTCAGCCCTGCGCAGGGGAACGCGCTATGCCGAAGAGTTCGAGGAACGCATTCCGCCACAGTGCTGGGAAGTGATACGCCGGGAATGCCCTTACGGGGAGAAATGTCCATATGTCAAGGAGTGGAAGGCCGTAGCTGCCGTGAAACATTCGCATGTCTGGTGTCTGCCTCAGAGCATTAGCGTTATGTCCCTGTTCTACCGCAGGGATTTGTTCGCCGAGGCCGGCCTGCCGGATCGCGTACCTGCGGACAGTGATGAATTCCTGGACTGGGCGCGTAAAGTTCACAACCCAAAGGATAACATCTATGGAGTCAGTATGGTGTTGTCGGAGACTGCCTGGTCTACGCTGAGCTTTTTCTATTCATGCGGCGCCCGTGCCGTTGAGCGTGACGGCAACGGGGTTTGGCGTTGCGTCTTCAATTCTACGGAGGCGGTCGAGGCATACTATTATGTTGCAAGGCTGTTCCTGGAACCGTTTGAAAACAAGTTCGGCAGATTCCGCGGCGTAGTAAACTTGGGCGAGCTGAACCCCAGCATCAGATACGCAATGAATTTCAGGTACATCGACCAGAAAACATTGCAGCAGATAAATCCAAACACCGAGAACTTCGGTCCGGTTCCGAAGGGTCCAACCGGTTTGCGCGGCAGTGAATTCAACTCGGCCATGACCGGAATTTATGCCGGCTTCGACAGGGACCTCAGGCTGCGTGACGCCGCTTGGGAATGGATGAATTTTTACGGGGGCAACAGGGCGAAACTGATCCAGGCGAAAGTTTTTGTCGAGAACGGACTTGGCCGTTTTGTGCCGCCGATTCTGCTTGAGAGGGCCGGTTATCCGGAATTCATCAACAAAGTCCCGGCCGGATGGGCGGAGGCTTCCAGTGAGGCGCTCAAAGACGGTGTTCCGGAACCTTACGGCAACAACTGTCAGCTTGTATACCGTTACATGAATCAGGCAATCGACCAGATACGGACAGACTCGGAAGTGGAGAAGTACATTGTTGAAGGGAATAAGGCCGGATGCAAGAAGAGGATACAGGAAATACTGAATGCCCGCGTTAATCTGGCAAACCAGAAGATGCTGAACATCCTGCCTGAAAATGTGCGCACATTCCGTGTACGTGTCGCCGCCGCAGTATCTATTTTCATATTCACCGTTTTCGTCCTGCTGTTGGTAAAGGTGTTCAAGACTTTTTCACAGAGCATGGTGCGCAGTGATGCGGATCGGGAGCGCGGTGACTGGCAGTTCGGGCGGAACAAAATGGCGTATCTGATTCTCATTCCGGCCCTTCTCAGCATTGCAGTCTGGAGTTACTGGCCCCTGATGCGGGGTACGGTCATGGCTTTTCAGGACTACAATGTCCGCGGGTTCAGCACATGGGTCGGATTTGAAAACTTCGCGACTGTCCTTTTCAGCAATGAGTTCTGGTACTCCCTACTGGTGTCTCTCAAATATACGGTGCTATTCATGACTTTCGGTTTTATCGCGCCGATCATACTGGCAATTCTGCTGGCGGAAGTCCCACATGGCAAGATTTTCTTCCGCGTGATCTACTATCTGCCTGCCATGCTCTCCGGGGTTATTGTCATTTTCCTCTGGAAGGGATTCTATGGGGAGCACGGGATGATCAACCAGATCTTGAACTATGGAGTGCTTGCCATAAATCATGTCTGCGGCACGAAAATAACGGAATTCACAGTTCAATGGCTCAACTCCCCGAAATTCGCACTGCTGTTCTGTCTGCTCCCCACCATCTGGGCGGGAATGGGTCCCGGCTGCCTCATTTATCTTGCGGCGCTAAAAGGTATCCCAGACGACCTTTATGAGGCCGCCGACATTGACGGCGCAGGGTCGGTGCAAAAAGCCAGGTACATCGCCATTCCGTCAATCAAGGCGCTTATTTCCATCAACTTCATAGGTGCCGCAATCGGATGCATGCATACAGGAAGCGCATATATTCTGGCAATGACAGGTGGCGGACCATATACCCCATACGGAGAGACAGAGGTCATAGGTTTGCATATTTTCTGGGAGGCGTTCGGATACCTGCGTTTCGGAGTTGCCACGGCAATGGCGTGGGTGCTTGGAATCATGCTTATAGGATTTACCGTCCAGCAGCTCCAGAAACTCAGCAAAATGGAATTCAAGGCGGCAGGGGGGAAGTGAGGGGGAAGTGCGAAAGTTCTAAAGTGCGGGAGTTCTAAAGTTTTAAATATGGGAGCCAGGGGAAGTGAATAGTGAAGATGGAAAACCTGGGAACGCCAATCTCCCGATTGGCGGATTTAGAGCCAGTCAGGAGACTGGCGAGCCCGGGGGTCGCCGCCTGGCGAAGGGGAAGTGGCCAGTAATCAGGGAATCGGCGAAGCGGAGGCGGAAGCTTGGGATTTGGAAATTCTGGAAAATTGAAAAATCAAGATTTAGTTTTCAGATACGGAACTTTGTGCCTTTGCGCCTCAGTGCCTTTGTAACTTCGTAAAGAATTTAAGGGAAAGAAAAAATGCCGATAATCAGTCAAATAGGCAGGCGCAGTTTTAAAGTCAGGCTTCTGTACGCCTCCATCTACATTGCACTCAGTATTGGTGCTGTGACGATGATTTATCCGCTCATGCTGATGCTTTCAGGATCAGTGAAGAGCGAGTCGGATTCCTGGTCTATCAAACCCTATCCCGAATTCTGGTTCAACGAACATATTCTTTTCCAGAAATACACCGAAGCCAAGTACAATGTATTCGCCCAGGACGTCCAGCAGGCCTGGTGCAAGCCAGTCATGAGCTGGCGCACAATTGAAAAGCCCGCAGCAGTCTCGCCTGAACTTATCCGCGATTTCCGCAGCTGGCGCGCCACAATCCCACCTGAACAGCGGGTTGTCGGACAGATGGCTCCTCTTTCAGGCAAAATACTCCTGGCGAAAAACCTCCGCTCCTACCGCAGCTACATGGTGGAAAAATACAATAACGACCTGACCGCATATAATCTGGCTTCCAACCAGCTCTGCACTTCCTGGAACAATGTAAAACCCCCTGCCGAGATCATAGGCCGCTACCGCAACCGCAACCTGTCCGAGGAGTTCATTCAGGTAACCGTCAAGTGGCGCGCCACTATTTCCCCTGAAGACCTTAATGTGGAAGGGGCACGCGGCCATTACGCCCTTGGTTATCTCTACGGCCTGTACACCAGCCATATTGACGCTTACAACAAGGCACATGGAACAACTTACAAAAGCTACGGGGAAATCCAGTTCCCCGAGCGGGTTCCGCCTCAAAATGGACTGGTGCGTCAGGACTGGACGAACTTTGTCAGAAATGAAATCAAACTGTCAAACATACGCCTCGACACCTCGCTTGAACCCTCATTCCGCAAATTCCTGAATGGACGCCACGAATCAATAATAACATTCAATAAGGAGAACAATACATCCCTGACAAGCATGGCCGCGATTCCGTTCCCTGTCAGAATCGATGATGCCCCTTATCTGCGTCAGGCCTTTGAAAACTTCATCAAGTCCGCAGACGCGTGTCCCATTGAATCGATCAGCATTTTCAGCGCCGATGAGATGTTCAGGGAATTCCTGGTGAAGAGCCATGGTAAAGTTCCGGAAGACTATCACGGCTTGGGCGCAGTCGCGGTCGCGACGGAATGGTCAGACTGTTTTGACAACAGAAAAGCGATGCGCTGGGAATTCACCATGCGGAACTATCTCCAGGTGCTGGATTACCTGGTCATGCACGGCAACGGGCTCTTAAACACATTCATCTACTGTTCGCTCGCGGTCCTCTGTGCGCTTGTGGTCAATCCGCTCGCAGCCTACGCGCTCAGCCGCTTCAGACTGCCGGGCACTTACAAGATACTTTTATTCTGCATGGCGACAATGGCGTTTCCCGGAGAAGTCACCATGATCCCCGGATTCCTCCTGTTGAAGCGTTTCCCGATGTGGCCTATTATCATAGGACTGGCGGTGACAATCCTCCTTTTCCTGATCCTGGAAAAATGGCTGCCGAAATGGCAGGAGAAATGGCGCGCACTGCTTTCCCTGAGCGCAGGTCTTGTTACGGGTGCGATAATATTTCCCGCTCTCGCACCGGATTACGCTACGACAAGCCTCCTCAACAATTTCGCCGCACTTGTTCTTCCAGGCATGGCTAACGGGTTCTCCATTTTCCTCCTCAAAGGTTTCTTTGACAGTATGCCTAAGGAGCTTTATGAGGCGGCAGAGATTGACGGTGCAGGTGAATGGACGAAGTTCTGGATGCTGACGATGAACCTCTCCAAGCCTATCCTCGCGGTTATCGCACTGGGTGCATTCACCCATTCATATTCGGCGTTCATGATGGCCCTTATCATAATTCCCGACCAGAAGATGTGGACCATCATGGTCTGGATATTCCAGCTGCAGAACCAGGCTCCGCAACCGGTTGTTTACGCCTCGCTAGTAATCGCCGCCGTCCCGACATTCATCATATTCGTACTCTGTCAGAATGTCATTATGCGCGGTATAGTCGTGCCAACAGAAAAGTAAATTATATTTCAACCTTAAGGAAAACATTACATGTCAACAAAGTCTACAAGCAATTTTGCTCTCAACACAAATGTATGGACGGAACCAGGCGGAAAAATACTGAAGGAGAACTTGCGTCAGGAGGCGCGTCTGCTACATCAATTGCATCAACCTCCTGTCCTGTTAAATGAATGGCATAAGAAACGGCAAGAACTCCGGAAGAGGCTTCTCGAAACGGCAGGAGTTAATCCTGATCAATCCGGGCTCGGCCTTGATGTCCGCGAGCACGGGACGATCAAGATGGATAGTTACCGCATAGTGAAGCTGACGTATCAGAGCCGGAAAAATTTACGTGTTACCGCCAACCTCTTTATCCCTGATGCAAAGGGACCATTCCCAGCTATTTTGAATGTCCACGGCCATTACCCACAGGGTAAGCTCGCAGAAAAAGTTGCTGCCCGGGGACACGCATTTGCAAAAGAAGGATTTGTGGTGCTCAGCGTGGACGCGATCGGCGCGGGAGAGCGGGGGACGGTGTCCGGCGAATTCGAGCACCACGGACGTGCAGGTGTTCCATTACTGTCGATAGGTGAAACATTCCTCGGCGCTCAGGTGTACGACAATATGCGTGCAATTGATTTACTGCAGTCACTTGATTATGTGGATCGGGATAAAATCGGTGTGACCGGTGCAAGTGGCGGCGGCAATCAGACCATGTGGATATCCGCGCTAGATCCGCGTGTAAAAGTTTCTGTGCCGGTGGTGTCTGCTGGCACGTTCGAATCTTATGTTACTGCCGGCAACTGCTGGTGTGAAACGCTTCCCGGCGGCCTTCAAGTTACCGAGGAATGGGGAGTTCTCGGACTGGTCGCACCGAACCCGCTGCTCATCCTCACGGCGCACAGGGAGAAACTTGTCGCATTCCTGCCCGATGAAATGCTTCGCGCCTATGCCGACACCAGCAAGATATATTCCCTCTACGGTGCGGAAGACAAAGTCTCATATCAGATAATAGATCAGACACACGGGTATCATCCGGAAATGCTGCGACACTCGCTCGGATGGTTCAAGCACTGGCTCAAAGGCGAAGGTTCGGCTTTGCCTTGCGCCATACCGAAATACAAGGAACTCCCGGAAAAAGACCTGATGTGCTTCCCCGGCAAAACCCGTCCGAAAGAAATTAAATCCCTTATCGAATATGTTTCTCTCCGGACACTTGAGGCTAAGAAGGAATTCCTAAGCCAGAAAAAACTGAACCGTAACCGGAAAACAGAAGAGCTCGGCAAGATTCTCCGTGTTCCCACAGGCCCGGACTTCTTACGTTGCAGCGAACTCGTATATGGTGAAGAAAAAGGAAGGCGATTTGCGAAGTTCGCAGTCGAATCTGAAGCGGGAATACTTATTCCCTGCGCCATGATGTATCCGGATAAGAAATTCACGTCCGTAGTCATCGCCGCACATCCTGACGGAAAAGACGTATGCCTTAGACAGAAGGCGGCTCTGGACGTACTAAATGAAGGAAAGGCTCTCTGCCTTGTGGATTTGCGGGGCATAGGAGAAACCCGCTGGGAACATGTTGATGACCAGATAAATCTTTATGGAGCACGTGCAAGCATCTGGCTGGGACGCACTATGATTGGCGACTGGGTCAAGGACTTGTCGGCTGTACGTACGGCGATCGGAAAATTGTTCTCTTCAGGAAAAGTGGAACTGCTCGGTTTTGGCGAGACCGGATTGGACATTCCTACAGGAATGAATGATCTGAAAGGCACAGGAGATACGGGACTCGCCGTGTTGGCGGCCGCAGTGCTCGATAAGCGCTTTGCAGGGGTAACCGTAATCAATATGCTGTCAACATATGTCGTGAACGGCACACCTCCGGTTCATCGCTTCAGTATTTTCGTTCCGGGAATTTTGCGCTGGGGCGATGTCAGCCTGATGGCGGCGCTGGCAAAATGTGAACTGAAAATTAAATCGCTGGTGCATCCGTCCGGAAAACTACTGTCGAAGAAGGAATATTCGGACTGGCAGAAAGAAGTGAAGGGATTGTCAAATAGACTCAGGCAAAACTAATTGAATATCGAATAATCGAATGTCGAACAGCCGAATATCGAAGCATCACAAGTGAAGAAAAAATGAGGAGTGAAGATGACAGAAGGCGGAATTCTTGTTGGAGTTCACGGCTTTAGCGTGTCTTGATTGGAATTTTATTTTCTCTGCGCACTTTGCGAACTTCGCGGCAAAAAAATATTATCTTAAGGATCTTAAAGAAATGAAAAACAAGAAACCTTTATCATTGTCATGGAACTACGCCGAAACACCGGTGGAGCTGCGTTCCGCATTGTCAACACTCGGAGAAGAATATCCTCTGGCTGAAGGAGGTTCCGGGTTAAAGCTGAAATTCCACAAGACGGGCGAAACAGGCCGCGTAAAAGTCAGCCGTACTGCCAAGGAAATAAATATAGAATACGGTTCTATTCATGCCGGCCTGCGTGGCGTGGCTCACGCGCTTGCAGGCCAGGAAGCGGATGAGGAAACCACCTTCAGCACTTTCGGGATCATGCTGGACTGCTCACGCAACGCCGTAATGACAGTTAGCCACCTGAAAAAATGGATGAGGAGACTGTCACTGCTCGGATACAACATGGTGATGCTATATACTGAAAACACCTATGAGCTTCCCGGTGAGCCTTATTTCGGTTACATGCGTGGCGCCTATAGCGCCGGAGAAATAAAAGAACTGGACACATACGCCAAAGCTCTCGGCATTGAGATGGTCGCCTGTATCCAGACACTTGGGCACATGGAGCAAATCCTTAAATGGGGCAGTTACAAAAGCGTCATGGACACTGAGCACATACTCTTGGTAGACGAGAAGGACACATATGCGCTTATTGAAAAAATGGTAAAATTCTGGGCGGATGCCCTTGGTTCCCGACGCATCCATGTGGGGATGGATGAAGCTCATGCACTTGGACGGGGTAAATTCCTGGACAAACACGGATTTGAACGCCAGTTCGACATTTTTAACCGGCATCTGAAAAAAGTCTGCGCCATCTGTGAGCAACACGGATTGAAACCAATGCTCTGGTCTGACATGTATTTCCGGATGAGCAACCCGAAACATGATTACTACGACCGCAGTTCGGTTATTCCCGATGAGGTCAAAGCCCAGATCCCAAAATCGGTTGATCTGGTCTATTGGGACTATTGCACCAAGGACGAGGAATTCTATTCGGAATGGATCAGGCGTCACCGCGAACTCGGCGGTGAGCCTGTAATGGGATCCGGGCTCTGGACCTGGGCCCGATTCTGGTACGATCATGAGCAGACCGTTGCTGCAGTTGTTCCTTGCATAAATGCCTGCCGCAAGGAAAAGGTGCAAGAACTTTTGTTTACGATGTGGGGCGACGGCGGAGGTTATTGTGAATTTGATTCTGCACTGACCGGTTTAAGCTGGTCGGCCGATCTGGCGTTTGGCGGCAGCGGAGCCGACGCTGATGTGGCTCCAATGTTCGCCGCAGTCTGCGGAGGTGACTTTCTCACACAATTGATTCCCTCGGGACTGCAGATGAAACTCGGCAAGGACAAACCCGAGGTTAAAGCTTCATCGATAATGTGGGATGATCCCCTGCTAGGTATTGCCTGGGCCGAATATCGTACAGCAGATCCCGAATGTTGGACTCTAGTAATCGGAAAACTGCGGACGATGCGGGAGCAGCTCACTCCTGCGCTTGGCAATGCTAATGGCGGAGATATCGAATATGCATGGAGCATTTGCGATCTATTCATCAAGAAACTTGAATTCCGCGATGCGCTGGTGAAATCCTACGAAAAAAAGGATCAAACTGAGTTGCTTAGGCTGACTCAAAATGAAATCCCGAAGATTCTCGCGGCTGTGGAGAAATTGCAGGAGTCGTTCCGGCGTCAATGGCTGCGCAGGAATAAACCGTTCGGAATGGAAGTTGTCCAAATACGGCTTGGAGCTATGACAGTGCGATACAACGAAACATCACGGCGTATCCAGGAAATGCTTGATGGGAAAATAGAGTCCATTCCGGAACTTGATGTCAAAATCAAGAACGTCGGAGAGCTGGTGGGCTTCTTCGACTGGCTGGCGACAGGAAGCCTGAGAGTGTGAGGGAAAAACAGTCGTCAGTCGATAGTCGTTGGTCGCTGACAAGAATGAATAGGAGAAGTGGACATTATAATTACAGGAATATTTTAATGAGATTTTTAAAAACCTTTATCTGGAGCACTTTCTTTGCAGTCATAAATTACCCGCTTCCAGAAACAAATGTTACACCAACCAAATCTTCAGGAGCCAGAAAATGCTGACCGCCTATTGCATGAGTTACGAGTATTTTACGGTGATTCCGAAACAGTGGCATGAAAGTTTCTCGGAAATGCGAGACATGGGCTTTGACGCAGTTGCGCTGACTTTCAGCGAAAGCGAGATGCGGTATTCCCGCCGCGCCTTTGAAGCGGAAGTCGCAATGGCGCACAAGCTCGGATTGAAGGTGTTTGTCATTCCCAGCCGGCTGGGAGGGCGTTTTGCAGGAGCTCCACTCATGCACTGCCTCTGGCTGAGCATGCATCCGGAATGCCAGGTTCCCGGACATCCCGAGCTTGCCTGCATCGAGGCGGAGCCGTTTGTGGAATGGATGCGTGAATTCATGGG
>CAMCYE010000065.1 GCA_945883805.1 Victivallis vadensis
AAACAGGTTTGGAAAGGGATGGGGTGCGGGGAAGGGAATAACCTTTCCTCAAAAGGTTTTCCATGCCCCTCTGAAAACAAAACTATTCCTTAGCATAGATGTTTTTGCCCTTGTCGTCGCAGATGATGAAGGCCGGCATGTCTTTCACGATTAATTTCCTCACCGCTTCCATCCCGAGTTCCGGCATGTCTATGACTTTGGATTCGAGTATGTTCTCTTTGGCTACAAGTGCGGCGGCGCCGCCGATTGTCCCCAGATAAAATCCCCTGTTCCTCCTGCAGGACTCTGTCACTGAAGCGGCCCTGTTGCCTTTTGCCATTGTAATAAGCGAAGCTCCCGCGTCCATGAACTTTTCAAGATACGGATCCATGCGCTGGGCGGTTGTAGGGCCGAAGCTTCCGGACGGCATTCCTTTCGGAGTTTTTGCCGGACCGGCGTGGTAGACGCAGTAATTCTTGAAATAATCCGGAACCTTCCCGGTCTTTTCAAAAATTTCATTGAGTTTCGTGTGAGCAATGTCCCTAGCTACGATGAGCGGGCCTGAGAGCCTTACCCTGGTTCCTGCGGGATGTCTTGAAAGCTGACAGCGGATTTCATCAATCGGCACATCAAGGTTGATCAACGGCGCATCTGCAAATCTGAGTCTGCCTATCTTGTCTGCAAGGCGGCCCGGGTTCATGTCGAGCTTCTCCAGGAAAATTCCATCACTGTTTATTATTCCCGAGAGGTTTCTGTGGGCGACACAGCTTACGGCGATACTGACGTGGCACGATGCGGCATGGCGGGGAAGGCGTATCACTCTTGCGGAATTTGCAAAATATTTTCCGCCGAACTGGGCGCCAAGTTTGGAGTTTTTAGTTATGGTGAGGACTTTTTCTTCCCATTCTGGGACACGGAACGCGTTCCCGCCGCGCTGTGGCTTGGACGGGAGCGAGTCGTAATACCCGGCAGCTGCGAGTTTCGCAGTTTTCAGTGACTGTTCCGGGGATGTTCCGCCTATTGCGATTCCCACATGGTATGGCGGACATGCGGCGACACCTATGGCCACCAGTTTTTCTTCCAGGAATTTTTCCAGGGACTTTTCGTTGAGGAGGGATTTGTTTTCCTGAAACAGGAAAGTCTTGTTCGATGAACCGCCGCCTTTGGCGATGAAGAAAAATCTGTATTCGTCCCCCGGCACGGCGGCTATGTCGATTTGCGCGGGCAGGTTTGTTCCGGAATTGTCCTCCTTGAAAATTGTTTCCGGACATACGAGCGAATATCGCAGATTGTTTTCCATGTACGCCTCGAAAATCCCGCGCGAGATATGGCATGCGTCATCGGCGCCGGTGAAAACACTTTCGCCTTTTTCCGCAACAACATTCGCCACCCCGGTATCCTGGCAGAGAGGCAGGACGCCTTCCGCGGAAATAATCGCATTCTCGATGAGGCAGGAGGCGACAAACCTGTCATTTTCCGATGATTCCGGATCATCGATTATTGCGGCAAACCCGTCGAGCTGTCTCTTGGGAAGATGGAAAGACATGTCATGGAATGCGGTTTTCGCAATAAGGGTGAGCGCATCGGGATCCAATTCGACGATTTTTCCGTTTTTCCATTTTGAAATCCGGATAAAATCATCGCACTCGATGCGGCGGTAAGGCGTTTTCCGTCTCCTGCTCCTCGGGAAAATTTCCGCATATCTGAATTTCGGCATTGTAAAATCTCCCTTTGTTTTGCAGGAATTCAGAGAATTCTTCGTTCATAGTTAGATCTTGCTCGAAAAGGTTTTCAGGAACAGCTCTTACGAGCTTGACTACCAACAAATTCGCCTCAAATCCAGAGTTTATTGTTTGTAGTTAATCCGCCTGGGCGGATGTTCTTCTTATACCTTTTCGAGGAGGCTCTAGCTACGACCTACGACCTACGACCTGTGACCTACGACCTGTGACCTACGACCTGTGACCTACGACCTACGACCTACGACCTACGACCTACGACCTACGACCTACGACCTACGAGCTACGAGCTACGAGCTACGAGCTACGACCTACGAGCTGTAATCCTGACTTCTTTTGCAATTCCCTCATCGGATTAAAATATCTTTCATTTCAATCTTCTACAAAGGGAAAACTCGCATCTTGCAGATATTTTTCCCCGATCATCGGTTTTAAATGATATCCGCTATTGTCTTTTTCCAACAATATAATTACCTTAACGTCCGGATTTCACCGGAATTCTGTTTTTAAGGGGAGAACCAAATTGTCGTCTTCTGAAAAAAATAATTTCTCACGGAAAAATTCCATGCCGGATTACGATTCCGAGGATGACACGGATACGGATCCGGATCTGGAATCAGTCAAGGGGAATGAATCGGATGACGCCGTGCGCCGCAAGCCTGATGACGGGGAGATTGACTCTCTGAACATTTACTTCCGGCAGATGGCGGAGACCCCCCTCCTTACCGGAGAAGAGGAACTTTATTACACGAAGCTTTACAGCGATGCGGTAAGTTCCTTCCGTGAAAACCTGTACGGGCTCGGATACGTGGCCCTAGACCACATCCTGATCATTGAAGAATCCACAATGGAGAATCTGGACAGCCATTTCAATATACATCTTTCCTCCGGCGCCAATTCAAATTCCTCGGTGGCCGTGTTTCTGAAATTTCCGGAGTGGAAGGAATCAATAATAAGGGACTATGCCAGACTGAAGGAGTCTTTCCTGTCAGGGGGGAAGAATACAGAGAAGCTCCGCAAGACACTTGTCAGGAACTTGACAAGCCATCATGTCCATAGTGAATATCTGGACGAATGGTATGATGTCGCCGGAGAATACTATAGTCAGCTCTCATTAGGTTCAGGCACCTCGGGCAGGGCGGACAAGGCTGTTTCCCGTGCTCTTGGAAAAATCATAGAGGAGAAAATCCTCATGGACATGGAGTCTTTCCACGCAAGGATGGAAAGTCTGAAGAAATTTAGAGGTGAGGCCGAGCTTTCAAGGAAAAAAATGCTTGAGGGGAACCTGAGGCTCGTTGTCAGCATAGCAAAAAGATATCACAGCAAGGGACTGCCTATTACGGATCTGATCCAAGAGGGTAACATTGGCCTTATGAAGGCGGTTGACAAGTTCAACCACACTTTGGGGCACCGTTTTAGCACCTATGCCACGTGGTGGATTAAACAGGCTGTTGCCAGGGCCATCGCGGGGCAGTCCCGGATTATCAGGATTCCGGCCCATATGCTCACCACCATAAACAAGATGTCCTATGAGGAGCAACGCTTCCTCCAGAAGAATGGAAAGGAGCCGACCCCGGAGGAACTTGCCGCAATCCTTGAAATGCCTAAGGAGAGAATAAGGGCGCTCAAGAGAATGGCGCAGCAGACTCTTTCCCTCCAGGCTCCAGTCGCGGACGGAGGTGAGTCGCTGCTCCAGGATTTCATAGTAGATGCCGAAAGCGACAGCCCGTCCGAAGATGTTTCCTCGGAAATGCTCAAGGAGCGGCTCAAGGAAACCCTGGGCACTCTTTCAGAACGTGAACAGCAGGTCATAATGATGCGGTTCGGACTGATGGGTGAAAAGGAGAAAACGTTTGAGGAGCTCGGCGTGCATTTCCATATCACAAGGGAACGTGTCCGCCAGATTGAGGTAAAGGCGATCGAGAAGCTCCGCCTTCCTGAAAGAAAAAAACTCCTTGCCGAATACTTCAAATGAACTGCGCCCCGAGTCATCTCGAAGGATGACGGATGGTTGGATTGTTGGATGAGTGGATTAATGGATGTATGGATTAATGGATTTGAATAAAACAGTGTCAGAGTGTCCAAGTGACCAAGTTGCCAGGTGTAAATTAAAAACTCCAATTTTAAGGACAAGGAGTCGTGCAGAAATAACTTTGACATTTGGCGAAAAATACAGGTGTTTGTATTCGAGGCGCAAGCCCCGCGTTCGCCGCGGCGAATAAGGGGTGAAGTAACGAAGAAGACAAATACATGGAATTCCGCCCCGAAGGGCTGGCGTTCTTTTGGCCGCTTATCACGTTGTTTGTTCGTTGCATATCTTCAGATATGCTCCTCACAAACATCATGATAATCAATCCAAAATCCCTGCCAGCAAATGTAAAAGTTATTTCTGTACGGCTCCTAAGACACGCTAAAGCTGTGAACTCCAACAAAAACATAAAACTTCCGCATTCCCGAGTTCTCCAACTGATAACTGACAACTGGTTACTGATAACTTTCCAATCATCCATGGGACGCCAGTGAACTGCGGCCCGAACATGATCTTTCTCGACGGCAGGAATATCCCTGTGGAAATAACTGTAAAACACATCAGAAGCAGATACAGGCTCTCCATGTCCGAACACGGTGTCAAGCTTGTGATTGCGAAATCCGGGTTGCATGAGGCCGCCGATATCCTGAAACGCCATTCCAAATGGATCTCCGGCCACTATGACAAGATGAGAAGGCATGTCAGTGAAATACCGGAAATAGCCGACGGTGCGGACATCCCCTTCAGGGGTGGGAAATGCATTCTGAAAATACTCGGAGGAAACACCAATGCCAGTTATGACAGGGAGAAGTCCCTTCTTCAGTTATACGCAGCAGGCAATGATGCGGAAAACATGAGAAGCAGGCTCTGCCTGTGGTATTTCGCGCAGTCTGCTAACTTCGCAAAAGAACTTTGCCTCAAATGGGATGTAAGGGAAAGGTTCGGCGTCAGGAGAATTGTCATGAAGGATATGCGGACGCGCTGGGGAACCTGCAACATCAGGAGTAAAACCATAATCCTCAACTGGCGGCTGATAATGGCTCCGGACGACATATATGAATATGTCCTTGTCCACGAACTGGCACATCTCAAAGTTGCGGGCCACGGCAGGGATTTCTGGAATCATGTGGAGGACATTCTGCCGGGTTCACACATGAAGAAGAAATGGCTGAATAAAAACGGTTTCCCTCTCCTCAGGCTTCTCGGAGATTACAGGCTTTCGGCGGAACGCATAATGTAGCATAGATCCCAAATCCGGGATGCAACTTACTTCTTGTCCTTTTCACCCTTGGTATCATTCACGACCGGAAGTTCTGAACGGGCGGACCACTCTGTCCAGCCCGCATCGTACCAGCGCACATTCGGATACCCAAGTAGGTGTTTCAGCACGAAAAAGGTCTGGCTGGCCTGATGTCCTGTCCGGCAATGCACGATTATTTCCATGTCTTTGGACGGGATTATCCGGCCGTATTCTGAGGCCAAGACATCAGTCGGTTTGAATGTGACAGCCTTGCCGGAACTTGTGATTACATCCTCGCTGAATGCGCGGTTTATTGCGCCCGGCATATGGCCGGCCCGGGCTTCATCGGATTTTTTTCCGGTGTAGAATTCAGGCGGCCTCACATCAATTATAACGCTTCCTGACTTTCCGAGTGCGGCAGACACAGCTCTGAAATCCACAGTAAATTCATCTGTATCTTTTCTGCCCTGGTATTTGGATTCGCTTACGACAGGCAATGCGGCGTTTGAGGGGTGGTTTTCCTGAACCCATTTTGCATACCCTCCGTTCATGACTGCATAGTTCATGTGACCAAGTCTCTCAAATGCCATGCCGGCCAATGTGGTGTCATATAACTTGTCTCCGGACACGAGGACAACGGTATCTGAGGGCTGCAATCCCAAGAGAGAGAACTGGGCGGAGAGCATGGGCGAGGGGAGGAGGATTGAAGGCACTCCGCCGATGTTGCCGCGTAAACTTTCCACATTGAGACTGAGGGCATTCGGGATGTGCGAGGCATTGTATTCCGGCTGCGGCCGCAGGTCAATGACTTTTATTCCTGGCGTACCGAGCCGGGCCACAAGCCAGTCGGTTTCGACGACTTGAGGAACTGATGAGGTTGACGGTGCGGTATGAACACCAATCTTGGGGGCGCTGGCTGGAACGGTGAAGAAAGCACGCCAGGCGTTGACGCGGGCGGTATCGGAAGCAGTAAGCGGTTCCGCCCGCAACGAGGCCGGCTTGAGGCAGCGATCCCGGAAACCCTTTAGGCCGTCAGTCAGCATGTAGACGTTGTCGAAACCCTGGCGCTGCAGCGAATCCCGGGCCTGGGCGGGATGGGTCATCCCGTTGGAATACAGGACAATCACACCTTTGTTCTTATAAGATTGAAGAGTTGCTGGCAACTGGGTGAGCGGCACTTTGATTGCGCCGCGGATGTGGAAGGCGTTGAACTCTTCCGCCGGCCGCAGGTCAATGACGACGAGATCAGGTTCGCCCGACATCAGGCGGTCGGCGAGTTCTTCCGGTTCGATATGATCCTGCGCCTGCTCCACCTTTTGCATCAGGGCTTTCTCGTCTGCTACAGTTGCATTGGCCCTGTCTGCGGGATTCAGCATGAATAATCCGCCTGCAAGCACTGCCAATGCCAGGCTGAAGGCTTTCAGGAACGGGGAACTCAGATACTGCGAGTGTCCGGTTCGCGCTTTTTCGACCCACTCGGAAAACCAGAAGGCCGCTACGGCAGCCAATGTGAATGCGAAGATGAATAAGTTACGCGGCATGCCCACGATGTCATAGATCATTTGTACGCCGCAATTCCCGGCCGTGTACAGTGAACTGATTGCCGGGAATATCTCATTGAACAGGATGCTTCCGCCAACGGCGCCAAGCAGAAACACGAGCGCGTCAATCCGTCCTGCGGCGAGCCCGGCAACCGCAGTGCCGGGGCACCAGGCGCCCATGGCAAATCCGACACCGAACAGTAGTCCGCCCGCAATCTGGGCGCCATAAATGCTAGGCATCAGGTATATCTGATCGAGCTGTATCCAGCCGAATCCTATCATATACGAGAGTCCCAGTAGTGCGGTTATGAGGGCGGAGAACATCACCTTCACAACGGACATGTCGGTGAAGTAGAAGACTCCGGCCAGTCGGCGTGAACTGCTGAAGCCTGCCCGTTCGAGCGCAAACCCGAAGCCGAAACCTATCACAAGGGACAGGAAACCCGCAAGCGGGGCACCAAGTGTATCGAGACTGTAAAATGTGTTAATCATTCCATTGTTTCCTTACAAACCAGGCTGTGGCATAGCCGCTTATGAATAGACAGACCAGAAACACTAGACTGCCCGAGAGAAGCAGAGCGCCGCCGCTCAGCCCCTGGCCGGAAGTGCAGCCCTGAGCCAGACGGCTGGCAAATCCTACGATTACACCGCCGACTAAGGCGTATGCAATCCTTCGGCCCATGGATGATTTGGCGCCTCTTTCGACCTGAATGCGCACGCGATTGGCGAGCAGGGCCGAAAACAGAGCCCCGACGAAGCTGCCGGCAAGCATGAACACCAGATAATAATTCAGCGGATTCTCCCCCCATTTGCCAAAGTATTCACTGTTCAGAGTGTGAGGTGCCGAGACGCACATGGAAAGCGAAGCGCCTATCCGCGAGATTCCCCCGGATGCGCCCAGCCCGGCACCCAGGATTACGAGTGAAGCAAGGAGAACCAAACCCAGCAGAACTCCGGCAAGATATGGATTCGAGTAGGGCTTAGGTCCGCCATTCAGGGTGCTGTTTTCCGTTTTCATGATTCAGCACCCCGCGCTTTTTTTCTTGGGAGTTTCAGGAACTGCCGATGGCGGCGCTTTCAGCGCAGGTGCCGGCACTGGAGAGGCAGGCTTAACTGCCGGAGCCGAAGGCGGTGTAGCCGGCACTGGGGACAGTGGGACTTCGGAATCATTCCAGTAAGCTTCAAGGCCGCCGTAAAGCACCTTTATCGGGCGCTGTGTCTTCTGTGAGAGGATACCTCCCACAGCCATCGCCAGCGAACCGTCACGGTCTATGATTATCAAGGGAACAGCGCCGTTGAGATAAGCCGGACTGGAGATCACATCTGCGATATTCGCATTTACTGAGCCGGGAAGGTTGAAGTCCGCGTATTGCTCTGGCGGGCGAATGTCCAGTAGCTCGAATGTTTTGGGCAGATCCATGAGCATGCGTTTGAGTTCTGCTGCGGCCAGGCGTTCCGGGAGTTTGACTGCCCGTGCGGCGGGTGCTGCCGGGACATGACTGTTCCGTTCGGAATTCAGGGTCGGAAGTCCGTCGGCAATCCACGCTTCGCTGCCGCCTTCCATGTTCAGGACGCTTTTGAAACCCATCTTCTGGAGAACGGACGCGCCCATGCTTGAGCGGTAGGCCGAATTGCACACGGTGAGAACCGGCATGTCTTTGGACAGTCGTTTGCCGTCCGTGAACAGTTTGTTCAACGGAATGTTAAGAACGTTGCCGATGCGCAGTCCCATCCATTCGGACGGCAGACGCACATCTACGATGATGGGGGCCGCGCCATCCTGCATTTGCCTAGAGAGTTTACGGGGTTCCTCCATCTTTATGGAAGCGACAGGCAGTTTTGCTTGTTTCCAGGCTTCAAAGCCGCCTTTCAGGAATCCGGCAGGAGCATCATATCCAATCCGCTTCAGACGGAAGCCGGCTTCCCGGACTTCATCATCCGAACCGATAAGCACGAATGGCTCACCCCACGGGATCATGCTTCCCGTCCAAATTTCGAAACGGCCCCTAATTCCGATATTGATTGCACTGGCGGGGTGAGCGGCGGCAAAAGGCTTGGTGTCGCGGACATCAACGAGCCACGCTCCTTTTTCCGCTTTTGATGCGACATCGGCGGCAGAGAGGGCAGGGGGCATTGTCTTCTCCCAATCCACCAGGGGCGGACCGGCATGGTTCATCTTGGCATTGTGTTTGAAGTACTGGGGCGCCTCGGGAAGCCCGTCTATCACGGCCATGACGTAAGATGGCAGGTCCGCATGTTGCAGAAATGGGTTCTCCTTGCGCTGTTCGCCGATCGTGGAGACGGGTTTATCGCTCAAATGGACGCCGCAGAGGGATCCTGCACCGTGAGCCGGAAAGAACTTTGTGTCGTCAGGCAGTTTTGACAGTTTTTCTTTCCAGGAATGATAGCCCATTTCCGCCAGTTCTGCGGCGCTCATGTCATCGCCCATCAGATCGGGGCGGCCTACGCTGCCGATGAACAGGGTGTCGCCAGTGAGGACAAATGCCGGATTTGTCTTGGAAGTGGGAACATACACATAGATACAGGTGCTGTCCGGTGTGTGGCCCGGAGTAGTCGCGATGACCGCGCGCACGTTGCCGAATTTTATTGCATCCCCGTCTTTGACCGGCCTGTGCGGGAATCCCGCCTTGCTTGCCCCGTTGATAATTATTTCCGCACCGGTGGATTTTGCCAGTTCCATGTGGCCGGCTACGAAATCAGCGTGGGAATGGGTAAGATAGACTCTGGTGATCTTCAACCCCAGTTCTTTCGTATCCTTAAGGTAACGGCCTATGTCGCGGTCCGGGTCAACGATCATGGCTTCTCCGCCGCTTCCAATCAGATAGGAGTAATGGGAAAGTACGGGCAGATTATACTGGCGGAAAAGGAAGTCGGCGCTTTTCTGTTCTGTCTCCTTGACTAGTTGTAAATTTGCCGCTTCATCGCCATGACCTGCAGCTTCAGCATCTCCAGGCAGTTTTGCCGCCCACGCGGAAGCTGTCATGAACATCATCCCGGGAAAGATCAATTTGGCCAGACCGGAAATTTTCATCTTTAAATCCCCCTTCAGTTTATATGATGATCAGCCTTGCAATCATGGTTCAATTTCCTTTCGCTCCGAAAACGAGGGCGCTTTAATAGGTGTCGCTCTATTCCGGCTCATCGTCTAAGAGGTTGATTCTTATCGCCCGGATACGTTTCCAAAATTAATATAGTCCATGTCCGGAATGATTGCCATGGGGTGAAACCCTACCGTAAACTGCTGAATTAATTCGGCATATATCGGTAATTGCCCTTTGGGAATATCGCAGGTACCAGCACCAGGAGGAGGCAGACGAACATTATGGCGCAGCCGTATGCCAGGAAAAGCGTCTGGTAATGGGATATTTTCATCGAACCCATGAACCACTGGGGTGCAAGTAGCCCCGAGCCAAGTATTAGAGACGCGAGCAGTCGTGAACCGCCGGTTCCGGCGGCATAACAGCTGCCGCAGAAGGCCATGGATATGGCTTTGTTGTTCGGCGATGCAAGTTCCATCATCTCCGTTGAGATTGCGATGGAGGAACAGCCGATGAAAAAACCGTATGTTGCAAGCAGCATAGTGATCAACATCAGATTGAATACCGTATTTGTCCCGATGAAGAACAATGCCAGGTTTACCAGCGCAAATGAGAAATGGATGAACAGCAGCATCCGCTTGATCCCTATTTTGTCGATGATCTTTCCTGCAGACAGGAAGCCGAGGATGGTGCCTATGAGTGCCAGAGAGGAGATGATGACGAGGATATTGTCGGGGACAAGCAGATATTTTTTAATGTAGATGAATGTGAGGGGAGGGGTTGAATAGGCCGCCAGATAGAGGCAGCAGATATACACTGAAAACCCGGTCAGCGGTTTGTTGGATATCGCCTCGGCAACTCCATCCATCAGCTTGATGTTTTCCTTTTCCTGATGCCCGTCCGGAATCCTTCCCACGTGATACACCCTGCCGAGAAGTCCGACCGCGGAAACCGCAATAATGACCTGGAGCATCCATATTTTTGGATTTTCCCCTATGATGAGACCACAGACGAAACAGAATGTCGCCGCAAATGTCTGCCAGCTGAAGCGCAACATGCCGAAAAATCCGCCACGATCCTCCCTCAGCAGAAATCCGTCAAGAAGCGGAAACCATGCGGCTCCATAGACAGTCATGCACATGGAGAACATGATGATTGAAAGCAGAAGCACGCTTTTGCCCCATCCCCCGAACCAGGGGGAAGCGGCAAGAAGCATAATCATGACCGCGCCGATTGCGGTAAACATCATGATTGTCTTTTTATATCCGAGCTTGCTGGAGAGATATGCCGCCGGTATGAGCAGGAGGCAGCTGGCGATTCCCTGCGTTGCGGTGGTCACCATTGACAGCATGTCGCCGGCGCCGAGGATTGTCGCAAAAAGAATGATGATCGCACTGTCCTGGATCATGACCGAAGACAATGAACCCCAGCAAGCGGACTTGATCGCGTCTTTTTTTGCCCTTGACCTCTGGCTCGCTGTCAGATGTTCTGCTGCTTCCATTTGTTTCTGTTTATGTTATATGATTGAATAAATGCGGGCGATGTTTTTGGAATCTTTGTATTTTCCGTAAGAGTAAATATAATACATGTTGGTAATTATGCCCATAGCATATGGACAACTAATGGAAACTTTGACATTGATAGGAACGGCGGTTTTTCTGAACATGCTGGCGGCGATGAGCCCCGGCCCCGATTTTGTCATGGCGGTGAGGAACTCGTTGAATTATTCCCGAAGGACGGGGATTTTCACCGGCTTCGGAATCGGACTTGGTTTGTCGGTTCACATATTCTACTGCGCCGTAGGGATTGGATACATAATTTCAAAATCGATCATCGTTTTCAGCATCATAAAGTATCTCGGGGCTGCATACCTCATTTACATTGGAATCCGTTCTGCTCTTGCAAAAAGGTCGAAACTTGATATTGATGAAAAAAGGGAATCGGTCGACCTTACCAGGCGTCAGGCGGTTAAAATAGGGTTTCTGACAAATGTTTTGAACCCGAAGGCGACCTTGTTTTTTTTGGGGCTTTTCACTTTTGTCATAAATCCGGAAACACCGGCATATGTCATTGTCATTATTTCATTGCTAATGATTTTAACTGCAATTGTATGGTTCACAATTGTAGCCATATTTTTCACCCAGAAGAGGATTCAGGATGCCTTCATAAGGTTTGAAGGTATTATAAACAAGACATTTGGTGCGCTACTGATTTTTCTGGGCGTAAAAATCGCTTTGGTTGAACGATAAAACCCGTGTGAACTTTCAAACAACTAAAATTTAACAATTAGCTTTTCCGATGCTTGTAAAGATTGCATTCGAGTATTTAGTTTTTAATCCTGCAGTTTTTATGACAATGTTTGCAGAGAGCAAAACGATATTTAGGAGGCAATATGTCAGTTGTGAAATTCTTCTCAGGCGCAAAAGTCCCATTGGAAATGCACAAGGTTCGGATAGTGCAGAAGCTGAATCTCGTACCAGTAGACCGTCGTCTGGAAGCGATCACAGAAGCCGGCAACAACACCTTCCTGCTGAAAAACCGCGACATATTCCTCGACATGCTTACAGACAGCGGGGTCAACGCGATGAGCGACAAGCAGCTCGCAGCCATGATGGAATGCGACGACAGCTATGCGGGTTCCGAGACCTTCCCCAAGCTTGAGGCTGCGATAATGGATGTCTTTGGGATGGAGTATTTCCTGCCGGCGCACCAGGGAAGGGCCGCGGAGAACATAATATCCAAGGTGTTTGTCTCCCCCGGAACCATCATACCCATGAACTACCATTTCACGACTTCAAAGGCGCATATCGTCCTCAACGGTGGCCTTGTGGAGGAGATTATCATCGACGAGGGGCTTAATGTCTCAAGCAGCTATCCATTCAAGGGGAACCTTGACACCGCCAAGCTTGAAGCCTTGGTCAAGAAGCACGGCGCAAAGAAAATCGCCTTTGTCAGGATTGAGACCGGTACCAACCTGATAGGCGGGCAGCCGCATTCCCTCCAGAACCTAAGGGAAGTGAGGAAGGTCTGCGACAAGCACGGGCTTATACTTGTCTTCGATGCCAGTCTCTTGGCGGACAACCTCTATTTCATCAAGACCCGTGAGAAGGCCTGCAGGAATATGAGCATCAATGAAATCGCCCGTGAGATAGGCGATCTTTGCGACATCATCTACTTTTCAGCCAGGAAGCTCGGTTGCGCGCGCGGCGGCGGCATATGTACCAGGAAGAAAGAATATTACATGAAGATGCGCGAACTGGTCACGCTCTACGAGGGGTTCCTGACATACGGCGGAATGTCCGTCAGGGAGATTGAGGCGATCGCTGTCGGACTCAGGGAAACCATGGATGAGGACATGATCAGCCAGGGCCCCCTATTCATCGAATTCATGGTGAATGAACTGGTTGCGAACGGCGTTCCTGTAGTAACCCCTCCCGGCGGTCTGGGTTGCCATCTGGACGCCATGAGATTCCTTCCGAAAGTTCCTCAGTCCGAATATCCTGCTGGCGCCCTTGCGACTGCACTTTTCATTGCAGGCGGTGTCCGAGGCATGGAACGTGGTTCCATATCCGAGCAGAGGGATGAGAACGGCAATGAAGTGTATTCCAACATGGAGCTCCTGAGGCTGGCCATGCCTCGAAGGGTATTCACCCTGTCACAGGTCAAATATGCTGTCGACAGGATAGTTTGGCTATATAAGAACCGGGATCTGGTTGGAGGCCTCAGTTTCATTGAGGAACCAAAGATGCTGAGGTTCTTCTTCGGAAAGCTCAAGGCCAAAGGCGACTGGCAGAAGAAACTGGTGGCCAGGTTCAAGAAGGACTTTGGCGACAGTCTTTGAGTCCGGCCCCAGTAATTTCCCAATTTTTGTGATTAGTTCATGCCGGCATTAAAATCGGCAGGGTTATGCACAATAGCGTTTGTGGCAACATTCCGGGTTCAGCGCAGAAATCAAAAGGCTTGATTATCGTGTCTGGCCCCTGTCCGCTGGGGAGAAATTAAGTTTTCCGCTGCTTCCATTTTCTGCTGTTTATGTTAGATGAGCCAATTTCAAAATGTAGAAGCTAGGGACTGACAGGAATTTTGATTCCACCCCCTCCTAATTACCTTGGAGCACATTCGAAAATCAAAACGCCTATCAGTAAAAGCGATTGAAATCAAAATGTGCCAAGAAGTTTTAAGGCATTCTCTCTGGCGATTTTATTAAAAACTGCTTCAGATATTTTCTTTTCATGCATTAATTCCAGGAGGAATGCAGGCAGTTCAATCGCCTGGTTTGCGCAGCAGATATCCGTACCATAAAGCAGGCGATCCTGAAATTCATCCAGGAATTTAGCAGCATATTCGGAATCCCGAACCAAGGCATTGCATCCGCTCCAGGCGGAAAGATCTCCCCACATGTTTTCATATCTGCGGAAAAGTTTAGGCACCACGCCTTCGTCCTTTATCGGATATTTCGGGTATGTGCCACGGTCGGCCGGGGTCTCCAACTGTCCTATTTCCGCCCAGAATGCGGGACCATGCCCGAGGATTTTCAGTTTGGGAAACTTGCGCAAACAGCCTTCGAGTTGCGGAAGGCCGGGGTCATCGTAAAGGCCATACCTTCCGCCAATCCGGTCCGATATGTCAAAAATCAGTGGGAAGCCGACAGATTCCACTTGTCTGAAAAGATTTTGCACAAGAGGATGGGAGAAGGGCAGGTTTGGCATGAGTTCACCAAGACCTTTGAATCCATGATCCTTGTACCAGGTGAGCCAGGGCGTAAAATCGGTTTCGGGAGAATTCCCGATTCCGCGAGGATCAATATTGCAGAACGGAATAAATCTGTCTGGATAACGCCGGCAAATTTCAAGGATTTCCTCATTGGACTGCGGTAAATATGTTTCCGGCCCAATCAGTGGCAGCAATACGCCTTTCTCGATTCCAAGTTCATCATATCTTGCAATGACTTCTTCCGGAGTACAGAACTGGGTGTGCCCGTCCTGGGGTGGAGAAGGCCATAAATACGCGTGCGCATGAATATCTATAAACATGATATGCTCCTTGCATGATTATCCGGGAAAACCGCTCAAAGATATCACCATTCAATTCAATGCGCATGCATATTAAAAATATTTTATGAATTTCTCGTTTTGCATATTGACATTTTTGCGGTTACTTGTATAATAACGTATAGGCTCGTATAGACTGATACACAAAGATGGAAGAATTATTATGCTCAATATGGCTTCTGAAATCAGGAAATCGGATCCGGTGCCGGTATTCCGGCAGATAAAGGATTTGATGCTCATACACATGAAACAGAAGAATCTCAGCCCGGGAGACGTACTGCCTTCAGAAAGCAAACTTTGTGATATTTTTGATGTTAGCCGCATGACTGCCAGAAAGGCGATAACAGCCCTTATCGAAGACAATATCGTCTGCAGGGTGCATGGCAAAGGGACTTTCGTAGCCCGCAAAGTTGAACCGGGTTATACCATGCAACATAAAGTCATCGGAATTATCACACCGCGTTATTCCGGCAACCTGAAACTGAGCAAGTCGCAAAGTCCGACGCATTACCGTGTCATTGAAAGCATAGAACAGTATTGCGGAGAGAAAGGTCTTGACCTCAGCATAATCTCCTCAAAATTTGCAAAACTTTCGATTGATGATTTGGAGGCGATCCCTGTCGCAGGTATTGTCCTGCTCTTTCCCCATCAGGAGCATTTTGATTTGATTGCAAAGCTTAAAAAGTGCGGGAAACCATTTGTTGCGGTCCACTGCTTCCTTGACATTGCCGGAATTAATAAGATTAACATAGATGTTTTCAAATCCAGCTATGAAGCAACCTCGCTTCTGATCGGAAAAGGACGCAAAGACATAGTTTTTCTTGGACAATCACCCTTTTCCGGTGCCGGCTACACGCATTATCAAGGCTACGGGAAGGCGATGCTGGACAGTGGTTTGGTTCCGCAACTATACGCTGCGCCCGGATATCCGGAAACCGCTTGGAATTTTGATGATTTCCGGCGGAAAATAAAAAAATTCGACGGCATTGTGGCAGCCGAGGATCCAATGGCGGCGTGCTTTATCAAAGCCGCCGTTAGAACCGGCATAAACGTACCGGATGATGTCAGTGTATGCGGTTTTTACGATAGCGAGATATGCCAGCACATTACACCGGCACTGACATCCATGAGGCTGCCATTGCACATGCTGGGAATCGCAGCCGTAAAAAGGTTATACTCACTTTTGGAAAAGCCCGGTAGCGCTCCGGAGACAACGATGCTTCCGACAAAACTTATCGTCAGAGAATCCACATAAATTTAAAACTTAATACGGGAGGGTGTCATGAAAGCAAACGGAAAGAGGGAAATGCAAACAGGTTTCACAGGTTTCACATTGATCGAACTTTTGGTTGTTATAGCCATTATAGGGATTCTGGCCTCCATGCTGCTGCCCGCGCTAAGCAAGGCAAAGGAGCAGGGCAAGGTTACAGTGTGCAAGAGCAATATCAGGCAAATAGCATTAGGGGTGGCGATGTATGCCGACGACTATAACGGCAATTCGCCTATGGGCGGCGGGTTAGGCGGTCATACTGACAGGAACGCTTATCAGCGTTACAGCTATTATTGGAAGTTCGGAAGCACCTACCACTATATGGGGAAATGGCTATTTGAAGGCGGATATATCCCGGCATACAGAATATTCGAATGCCCGTCTGTAGTCCCAGGCCCTTCTGGTAGCAACTATACGTCTCTGGATCCATATGGCGCAATTGGGCGGACAGTGCCATCGTCGCAGAATGCGCAAACTTATCTCTATTCATCTTACCAGATAAACATGTTCCGATTTGAGGATATTACGAATGCGCAAATTCTCAGTACGGATCTTATCAGTTATAAATTCGGAGACAAACCCGCCAACTCAGATCCAAATTTGCCATCCAACAGGGCGTTGCTGGCAGATACTTTGTACAATTTGAACGGGGCATTTGATATTACAAAGAATCAGCATCGCGGTAGCCGAAATGTCGCTTACGAGGACGGTTCAGCCATGTATTGGCGCTTTGGCACTTATGCGCAACCGACAAACAGTGGAGATGCGATGCGCGAGGCTTTCTATTATTTCTCAAGATATCAAAATAAATAAAAGAAGGAGGAGGAAAAGTGAAAATAAAGTTTATGAAGTTTCTGTCAACGGCAGGCTTGGTTGCCGCATCCTTCATGTGCGTTGCCGGAGAATTTAATTATTCCGGAGGGGTGGATGCAGTCCAGGGGCTGAAGGGGATATGTTATCATCTTGCGGTCGGGGATTTGAACAGGGACGGTAAGGAAGACATTCTGGTCTCCCTTTGGCCCAATGGCGTGCATGCGTTTTTCCAGCAGGACGGCAAATTCCCTTCCACCCCGGACTGGACATTTGACCATGACCGTGTTTGTAATGGCGTAATCATTAAAGACCTGGACGGCGATAAGCTCAACGACCTAGCGATAAATTCTCATATTCCCCGTACGGTATTTCTTTTTAGCGGCAAAAATAACCTCAAAGACCCAGAAGCCCTGATCAATGGGAATGCCAGCGCCGGGCTGGCGCTGACAAAGCTTGCGGAAGGGGAATATACTTTTCTCACCGGCCCCGGACTGCGAACCAAAATGAAGGACGGCAAATTCGCCAACGGTTATGTATGCGGCCCTAAAAACAACGACAATGCCGCAGTGACGGCAATAGACATCAACAACGACGATAACACAGACCTGATTTTTGTCGGGAATGTAAATCCCTCGATCCGCATCTATGGCGGACCTATTAATCCAGTTGGTATGCTTGTCCCGGCAGCTGCAAAATTTTTCTATGAGCTGAACACAGATAAAAAATTATTATGGCAAGTTCCCCCTGCTGTAATTGACATTAACAGTGATGGACGTCTGGATATAGTCTTTGCCGCCAAAGAAGGGGTTTTTGCATTTATCCAGCAAAGCCCATGCGAGTTTTCCGACGATCAGAAACCGGAGCTGCTTTTCACACAGGCGGCTGACCAGCTATATGCCGTTGATCTTGATAACGATAAGCGTAATGATTTGGTGTTAATGTCCGGAAGCAAAGCTTATATTTTTTCCGCTGCAAAGACGATTAAGGGTAAAAAA
>CAMCYE010000066.1 GCA_945883805.1 Victivallis vadensis
AGGGTGAAGAAAAAATCCTTATTCCAAAGTTGCAGTTCGGCAGGATCCGAAATGAAAGGTTCAACATCTTTTTCGGCCGACCTGAAGTCTGTTGCCGAAAACTTTTCCCGGAGTTTTTCCATAAGCTCTTCAATACCGAAACGCGCATGCGAGTCCAAATGTCCCGAATCAACCATTCGCAGGCGCAAGTGTTCGATATTGCATGGAATATCCTGTCCGATAAACCAGACCAAATCATAGAAATCACGGCCTTTTACCCGGTTCTTCCAACTCCGGCACATGAGGGCATGGAGTTTGCCGGCAAAGAGGCAGGATGGGCTGAAAAGGCGCACATGGAAAGGGATGGGGGTGAGAAGTGTCCGCACTTCGTAATCTGCGCCTCCGGGAGGAGTTGTATCGACTTCAAATTTGATTTTAAGTGTTTTATGCCGATATACCCGGTCAAGAACGGATTCCGGTACCTGCATTTGGAACAAATTTTCGACCGTATTTGCCTTGATAAATGCGGAATCAATGTCCGTATCCTGTTTTTTGCGCTTTTTAACTTCGACAGTAAAGCCGAAGCCTTTCAGCTCTGTTTCAACAATTCCCACGTAGTTTTCAAGGTCAAACGACCTGTTTACATGAAGGAGGGAAAAATCCAAGTCTTCTGAAAAACGTCTGGAGCCGTGAAATATCCGCAAAGCGCTTCCTCCATAAAATGCGGCATGTTCAAAGAACTTGGCACGCCAGAGTCCCAGCAAGGCCAGATGCTGAATGATCTCTTTCATGGCATTTTCATACTCGCGCTCATTCCTGCAATTGTATTTTTCCAACATGTTCAGCAAGGCTGCATCCATATCAAAGCCCTCCATTGTTTTCCGTGTCCCGGTGAAAACCAAGATACCATTTAACAAACGATTGAACTGAATTGCTGCGATAACTCTTTGCAATCACACGTAATCTTACCGGATCCAGCTTCAGTCCGTCAAGCTCAACCCTAAGGTCTTCGCTAAGGAATTGGGAGACATCGCGCACTGACAATTTTTTTACCGTGCCTGTCCGGTCGCACAATGCCTTTTCCGGTGTTGCCATGAAAAAGTTTCCTGATTTTCCGGCAATCAAGTCAACGCCTTTCGAGAAAGCCGAACTTTCGAGATACCTATAGGTGAAACGCCCGGCTGGAGTACAATACTCCTTGTTGCGCTTATTCGTTATGCAGGTAATGCCGCTAACCCGTTCAGGGATAATCCCCCAGTATGACAGGGCGGATTCCAGGGAAACATAAGATGGTCCATATATCAGGCATGCAAGCACAAAGGGGTCTGTGTTTTCCAAGGAACGGACATATAGTCCTTTCTTTACACGCAACATTTCCCCGTTTTTAAGCATCAGATTGATTTTGTTGCGCGGGGATGCATAATCCTTCAATAGCTGCGTCAGAAACTGATAATCAAAAGGAATCAAATTGGGCAAATTCACTTTCTTCATAATCCCCACCTGTCTCTTCAAATTGGCCGCAATGTTTATTATATCTAAACATACTGGTCGTTTTGGCAAATGCAAGGCAGGATTGATGAAACTCTTGCGCATGTCACATGGCATATCACATATGGGCGCCCTTGAACTCCTTAGAACTGTCTCCTTCTGGAATGATTCCGGAATAGGCGCTTTCACCCTTGAATACGTCAGGAACAGGGAAAAGCTGGAAGTTGATTTCCTGATCGTCAAAGATGAAAAACCATTCCTGCTTGTTGAAGCGAAACTCTCGGCCACGGACGCTTCTCCCTCCCTGAAATCTGATATGATTTTCCCGGAAGGCGGGAAAATCGGGAATTGGAGTTAAGGCATGGCTGTGAATTTATTTCAGAGATTTTACTGATTTGGCACAATTTTTAAAATAAGTTTGCTGATTTATTAATTTGAATTTATGCTCAATTTGAGTGATAGTCAATTTTTGAGAGAGCGATTCAATAGTCCACTGACAGTTAGGTTGATCGAAAGTGATTTTGACTTTATTTCCGTAAAACCCCTCAATATCCGCCATTTTCTCCTGATTGTGGTTGCCGTAATAATTTTGCCGGTCAAAATTGACCGTTGCCATGACTACTGGAGAACCAAAACCAAATCTGAGACTTTCACTACGGTACCCCCCGGAAGCTATTTCTTTACCATCAGAATTGATAATTCTGCTCCAGTCGGGGTATGACAATGCCACTATCATATTCATCTTGCGCGCATAAAAATCCAATTGACACCCTCCAGGCCACTGGGATGGGCAGAGAAGCAACTGGGCGCCCTCCTGACGCTTATAGGTTTCTTCAAAAAGGCTGTCGAAGCATATTGCCCCGCCAATGTTTATATTGTTCCAATGTAAGAGTCCTTTCTGTCCTGGAACAATTCCACAATTTAATTCGTAAGGGGTAGGAAACTGTTTTTGGTATTCACCTACGGTATGCCCTTTTTCATCAATGAGGAAAAAGCTATTGTAGATATTGCCATTGCCTGAACGATATATTACTGGCAGCACCAGCGCGGATCCTGTCAGGACAGAACTGTCAATCAGCATCTTGCAGCTCTTGCGCCAATTGGTCAGTATGCACTGCTCAAAATATTTGGTATTGTGATGTTTCGGGTTATGTTCCCCGAAGATGTTAATCGCTTCAGGCAAGACGATTAATCTGGCTCCCTGCCGTCCGGCATGATTAATCCACTTGGAGAAAATTGCCACTTTCTCTTCGAAAGAAGCATAATCCTTATCCAGCGGCGCTACGTTTGCAATAGTCAACAGTTTCATTGAATTACCCTCGTTTACTTCAAATTGCCCGACTATTTCACCAAAACATCCGTTTAATACCGATGCAACTGCACCGCAGCAGGGAAGATCACAATCCTGGAACGGCTTTTCAAGATTGGGCTGTCTTCGGCACGCCTAGCACATCCCCTAGTCGCACTTGATTCAGTAAACCTTTATGGTTTCAGTTCAACCCCCTATTGGCAGCTTCACGTATCTTCTCCAGGATACTTACCACTTTTTTGCCATATTCGCCATCCGCCAAAAATTTAAAGTCCCCTGTAATGGACTGATATAGCTCCAACCATTCCAGGTCGATCGAATCAGGTTGATTTGAGCAATCGATAATTTCCCTTTTCACTCCTTTGCAGAGGATAATTTCCGGCTTGAAGGCTGGAAGTAATAACGCACCCTCGCTTCCCAATATCCTGCATTCGATTCTTCCGGGCTCAATCAATCGATTGCTAATCGAAGCGGTGACATTTGCCATTACCCCGTTGGCAAAGCGAATCATAGCGCAACAGTCAGTGTCGATTTTGCAGCCGGGATAAAGGTTGCTCAGCTTGGACATCACTTCAACTACCGGTGAGTCATTGAAGAACAGCAGGTGGTCAATCTGGTGGGGGATTAGATTAAACAATGCGCCGCCACCGGCAATAGCAGGATCAAGAAACCACGAAGCTCGGTTTTCAAAATTATAATAAGTGGCGGCATCGTCTAGAATCATCTCCAGCTTACCAATTGCGCCCTCCTTAATCAACTTGGCGGCATGTCGAAAATGAGGGCGGAACTGATGAGTGTGGGAAATAAGCATTTTCCGTTGATACCGTTCCGCCTGATCAATTAACTGCTGGCAATGCAATTCAGATACGGCCATCGGTTTTTCCAGAAGGAGATGATAGCCTAGCTCCATTGCTTTCAATCCATACTCCAGGTGCAGCAAATGAGGCAAGGCGATAAGAGCCACATCACCACGGGCATTGTTCAAAACCTGCATCCCGTCAGCGCCAGGAGTGGCGCCAAATATTTTTGCAATTTTTTTAGCCTTGCCTATGTCAATGTCGGCAACTCCGACTACCTGGTACTTGTCTTGCAGCCGCATAAGCGAGTTCACATGAAACTCGCTTATGGCTCCGCAACCAAGGATAACTGTCCGCAAGTTGATACTCATATGACTCCGTGCTTACTCAGAAGATTAACGGCATACGGGGGCAATTTGCCCCATTCCAAATCGCCATCAGTGCGTATTGTAGCAAGAAATATATCCGAACGCCTGTCCATATCGGCGAAATCAGGATCATTCAGATATTCATGCTGGGAGTAATAGGAAACCAAAATGTGCTTATCGTCCAGTCCGACTATCGCCGGATAGGAACAATCGGCCGCACCCGGCAATTGCAGATAATTTACCCAATATCCTATTCTTGATTCCCACGCATAACCCTGGACGCTGATGAGTGAACGGTCTCCGTAAACACTGCCGATAAGGCTGGATGATATCTTCTGCCGGCCAAAGAGGAAACGCCTGTTATTGACCTCCTTGACAATAATACCCTGCATGCAAACGCCGAAATCCCGCACCTTACTCCATTTTTCGAAAGGCGGGCAGGACTCGCGTATTCCAAGGGTGCATGGGGAATTTTCCCGACGGACAAAGGCGGTGAGCTTTTCACCGTCATAAAACAATTCACATTCATTTCCGGCTTCGTTGCGTGAAATTTCGGAGACAAACTCCCAGTGCAGCCCGTCTGTCGAACGAATCAGATCCACCTCCCAGTTCTCAGGAGGGAAAATTCCATCTTCCGTCATATTGTCACGGGTAGTAAGTCGGTACCGGGCATCATACAGCGAATCACCGATTGCGATTGGATGCCAGAATCGCCACTTAGCGGGCTCTATTGCCTGGGGTTCCGACCAATGCACGCCATCGCTTGACCATGAAACGTAGGTGCTGGACAATTGCTGGCTTACAGGAAGATTGCTCTCAAATGCACCTCCGTACATGAAAAGTTTCCCTTTATGCTCAATCAGAAACCCTTCATAGTAATTACGCCCGGACTGATAGGGGGAATTCAACTTTTCCCAATTTTTTCCCTCGTCCATGGAACATAGCAAGACAACCCTGCCGTCACTTGCGCCATGACCGCTGGAGGTCCTGTAAGTCAAATAAATCGCATTTCCGAAGCGGGTCATAGATGTAAAGGCATTGTGTTTGCCATCAGCAACAAGCCGAGTCATTTTTTCCAGTTTTCCCATATGTTCAATTCCTAGCTGTTTATTTTCAGTTGAATTTGGCCGTTAATAATTCACCATTATTGTCCAGAGCCAGTAATTCTTTATTGACATTAATTGCCGCATCCAGAAAATCGCCCGCGAGCAGCAGGGTCAACTTCTCGTCAGCATAATCGTATATTCCTTTATTCGTCACAATCAATACAGTTCCCGTATTCTTGAAAACACGAATATTGCGAATATCCCCATCAACCGGCAACGTGCTGAATTTTTCCAGTTTGCTTAATTTTTCATCAAAATGCAGCGTCCATAGCTGATTATCAATGGTGCTCACTAAAAACTGTTTAGAATCCATCTTTGCCGCCGCCGTAAGTGTCAATGGCGGAACCCAGGTAAATTCCCATTTCCAATTCCTGGCATCAAAAAAACCAATGAATGATTGGCGCGCTACAGCTATAAGAGGTTCTCTTTGAGGTTCAAAGTAGAGCAGTTTGTCCGCCTCAACTCCGTTGCCGCCACTGGCTGGCAACATATGATTTTTGTATTGGAAAATCTGCGGGAAGTAGAAATTGCCGCCGCCCGGCGTTTCAATGCGGCTGTTTTCTTCACCGTAAACTTTGCAGATATTGTAAGTGCCTAAACCATACAATTCCACTTTGCCGTCTCCGTCAATGTCGCTTGAACTGTCCAAGAGGGAATTCATTCCATATTCCCCTGAATACAGCAATCCTGCCAGAGATCCGTCGGGCCGGATAAAAGAGTAATAGCAATAGCGGCCAACAACCAGTAACTTAGACGAGTTAGGCGTGGCCTGCCAAACTCCCAGACTGAAAGGCAATGTATATCCCCCAGCCGGCTGGCGTGTGTTCTTGTCGCCATATTTCCTGTGAAAATCAGCTTGCAGTTCATACAGATTAATGGTTTTAATTATCATTCCGTGCCCGTCAATAACCTTGATTACGGCATCATCGGTGATAACTACCAGATTCGATTGACTGTCAGGCCAGTTTAAGAATTTTCCCTCTTGCACCACCGCATTTGAGCGATAGCTTAACAGGGGTTTGAAATCCTGGTCCAGTAGCGCAAAAACATCATCCACATTGCGTCTGTCGCGTATGTATTTTGGATATACATCGCTCTGGATGAGATATTGATTGCCTGCGGGCAGTATTTTCATGTTGTTTCGCCGCCCCATGCGGTCGCTTGCATAATAAGTGAATTTAGTTGCATCAATACCTTTAACATAACGGGCTTTGACGTTCGGCAGCATGTATTGATATGATTCGCGTTGCGGGTCTGCTTGCCCATAGTTTGCAGTTTTTATCCCTGTGCGCCATAATTTCGGGCCATTAAAGGATGCATATGTCTTGCCGTCAATGGAATATTCCAAATTATCCGGCAATAAATTACGCGCCCATATTCGACCGTTAATTCCATTTCTGATCTCAGCCAAATCGACGATTTCGCCGAAATCCACGATGCCATTTCTGGCAGTGAAGGCAACTTTGCCCGGCAACTGCATAATCGATTGTCGATTGATTACATTCAAGGACGGCTCCTGAGTTAGCGTTGTCTTCTTATGGGCCCCGCTCAGTTTCAAGGGAATGAACTCGACGTTCCCTCTGCCTGTAATTACTTCAGGAACATGATTGTCCGTATTGAATTTTACCAGAATATCCTGTTCTCCCTGTTGCAATCTTACAATTTCATTCTGGCCAAGCTCCAAAGAGCTAGGGATAGTTTTATTTGGCAGGACTTCCAAAAGAGTATAAGCGGTGACTGTTTCATTTTTTTCCAGTTTTACTTTACTGGTATTATGAAAACGCAGAGAGGAGGCGCCCTTTGTTAAATACTCATTTAGGTTTTGCTGGATTTGAAATTTTTCGCCTTGGGAAGTAACGGAAAAATTTATGTTGCCATTTGCACCTGTCCAGCGATTGTCTTTAAATGAAGGCATTCCCTGAGGACGCCAGCCGATTTGAATTAGATATTCCCCGCTTTCCAGTGCAGTAAACCGATCTTGAACAACATACAACCCGTTCTTAATCCACACTATGCCGCGCTGCCACTTGCAGCCGACAAATGGCGAGATTGAGAATACAGCTGAACCGCTCGTCTTCCGGTTGACAAGGCTGATCAGGCGGGCAGCCGACATATAAGGTTTGGGATCGGTATTCCACTTATCCACCCTTTGGATGGAAACCCCGTTCTGCTCATAATAACTGCTGCTGCCCGGACCGAAAGTAGAGGATGTTGAACGCATCAGCAGATTTTTGCCATGACTGTAAAAATCGGTGATGATTCCTACGTCCGGCCCCAGCCCGGAAACTTCCATGTAGTCTGCATCCTGTTCAAACCCGCTGCGGAAATTTATGATTTCCACACCTTGGTCGGCCGGAAAATCCGGTGATTTATGGCTGGTGAACTTCATTCCTTTCCACAAAACATAATCTTGCGGCTGTAATAAGCTTATGTTTACCCCGGCAAGCTCATTCGGATTTTCAAGTTCAATTTCACTGCCCGGGGCATAGCGGTGCACTCCGTTGACATAACGCATTTGGAAATGTGTGCGAATAGAGGGGACAGTCTTGTACAAAGAGGCATAACGCCCGTCCCTGTAATAGCAGGCATCGATGCCGACAAGCAGTTGATCATCGGCAAACAATGGCCGTATCGGGCTCATTTCCCATAAAGTCAGGGCTTTCTTTGCATTTCCGGAAATGAAGAACTCATATTTTTCATTATCCAATGAGTAACGGAACATGGAGGCTATACCCTCATCTCTCGCCTCTTCCAAGGTGCGGGGCAAACTCGGATTGAATGAATTTGTAACCCAATAATCAAAAAACGCTTTCTTCTCCTGATAACGGTAATTGACAATATTCCTTTCATCCTTTGACAACTCAACCTTATTAGATAGGAAATCAGCCATCTTGAAATCAGCCATCCACGGGTCGATACTATGCCGGTTGACCATGGCGATTCGTTCATATGGGCGATTAAAGGTAGTCATCCAATGCAGATCTGACCCTATCAGGAAATCCAAGAAATTCTTCTTGATAAGCCCGTCGATAGCTTTTCGTTCGCCAGGGGTGAAGATATTGCTGTCATCGACCATGCTGTAAGCGCGGACAAAGAATTCAACAATATACTGGTGTGTATAAGCTCCGTCGCTGACGATTTCAGGGAGATAGTTCTTGGCTCTCTCCAAATATGAAGGGCGTCCGCTCCAATAATAGTTCATTACATTAACGTACCATCGGACAATTTTGCCGTAGCCCGGTTCCAGCAGGAGCGGGCCTGCACTGGCTGGATCAGTCGCCCATAACTTTTCATCCCGGTCGAAAGATTCCAGGCATTTGCCTCCTAATTTTACCTGCAGCAGGAAAGGCATGGTATATTCGCCTCTGTCAGCCTTGAGATTGCTTATTTTCTCTTCAAATGCGTTTACGGCATTTTTCACTCCATTGTCACTGCTGCCGCCAAGAATGATGTGGTTAAACCCCTCGTCAAAAACATTTGCGGCGGTTCTGACCTCATAGCCTTCTCCTCCCGGATAATAACCATCGGAGGCGGATAGGAATTTATTGTAAGAGCTCCAAATGGCTTGATTGTTTGAAAGACGTCCAAGCAATATCAAATGCCTTTGCCGATAATTTGGGATAATGACAGGACGATCCGGCATAACAGTCTCTTTATCCGGAATAACAGATAACTTGAGACCGGTTTTCTCGTGAATAGTTCGCTGCAGTTGTTCAGCCAGTTCCCTATAGGCTGCCTGATCTGCCGGATAAACGATGCACACGTCATTATTTAAATGGGTGCCGCCGTCGTATGAACGTTCAGCTAATTGTCTTAAAAATTGAGGAGGCCTAAGTTCAAAATCAAATAATTCAAAATCGCATTTGCCGGGGAGACCGCCCAGCTCAATGCTTACATCAAGCAAATCCTTGTCGCTTTTGACCAAATCGGCAAGCAATTGAACTTGACCAGGGGTGCTATATGCCATCCGGCGCCCAGCGCTACTAATTACAACCGAATTTTGACTTTTTACTTTAAGCTGCAGCAAATAGGCAGTATTCGGGATTATCTTGAAACTCTTAGTTAATGTTGCCTTGGCCGCTATTTGACTTACGGCAGGAACCCCGTCGTAGACGGCAATCTCAACGTTTTCATCTATATTTTCACAGGGGCTCAAAGAGATGTACTGGATACCGTTTTTTACCAAAACGGATGTTGCTTTGCCATTAAGTTTCCAGCCAGTGGCAATGCCGTCAGGGCCGACTTCAAATGCACCGGCGGAGCAGGCCAGCAAAAAGGGGATGCAAATGCATGCTGCCGTAACCCTTATTCCCATAGGTCACATACTGCATTGTAAGTTGTATAATTTTTATAAGCGACAGGCAGCATATAAACACTATTCCGTTCTTTAAATCTATGGTTCCCCACATGTCCGTCGGCAAACACTACATTGATCGTGCCACGCGGATCAAGAGGGTGGGCCGAACCATTGCCATGCGGGTAACTGATTGCATTTGAATTTTGAGTGGCGATATCATTCCTTAAATGTTGAGGCTGTGAAACCGCCACACTCCTGTTTTGAGGGTGAGTGACTGTTGGATTCCCCCGGGCGTCTGCATGCAAAAAACTCATTGTCGGATTTTTCAGGGAGAACATCCTTGCCGCAGGCATGCCTGCTACTCCATTCATTAATGTATAATTGCCCACATAGTTAGTGTCCTGTGTTGATCCTGTCGTGTTAGCTTTATCGAATCCCAAGGCGGATAAGGTCGGACAATAGAGAACTTGGTGCACAGCAGGATATATTCCAAAAAAGGTTTCTCCATTGACAACCCCGGAATCAACTCCCCGTATATATGATTCAATGGTTGTCCACCAATTGAAGGAGTTGGCAATTTTTACTGGAATAAAGTACGAATTGTAATCGTCAGAATATAAAAATTGAGCAAACCCCATCTGCTTAAGTTGACTGGCGCAGGAAATTGTCTTGGCTGCCTTGCGGGCAGTCCCCAGTGCAGGGAGCAGCATCGAGGCCAAGATGGCGATTATGGCGATGACTACGAGGAGCTCGATTAAAGTAAACCGGCTGCGCTGCAAGGAGTTATAACTCTTGGGACTCGCCGGGCAGACCAAGCCGTAAGTGAAGTTTTTCCGCATAACTGTCTGCGTGCACCGCACGGGCTGGCGGCTTTCCCCCTGCCTTTTTTCGAGAACCGTTCGTTTATGTTCGGATGAAGAGTTGTCCATTTGTTCAAATTCCTCCTTCCTTTCATTGTAGTTTTAGAGCTTGCTTTCTTTAACTCAGTTTCATTATATCATAAATTTTCATCTTCCACAATAGTAAAAAAGTAACATTAATTATACAAACATCGACTTTTTATCCTTTTATCAAGATTTCCAAAAAAATCACTTACTTGAAACAGGCATATCTCAAGACTATAATGTGTACGGAAGGGGAATTATCATGCTAAACAACCGCGATAAACTGTTAGAGATATTGTCCGCAGCAAAGCATGTCAGGCAGATATATTTTAGCCATCCGGTGGATGCTGTTTTGTCTGAACCTACTCGTTTGATTATGGTTTTATCGGGTAGTTTTTCGCTAAAGTTATATGACGGGACTCAATACTTTGTAGTGCGTTGCCAGGCAGGGGATGCAATATTTTGCCTAAATGGAGGATTTGCGGACAATTTATACGACGGCCATTTCGAGTCTGCCGCCTTTGTTTTTATCCAAGAATACCTGAGGATCGTCTATTATAAATTCACGTTAACGGATATTGCCCCCCTAAAGAGTCCGGACTTGTATTATATTTCCATGCGTCCACCGGGAGTGGCATTGTTGAATATGGTCAAAGCCATGAGCGCCTTGGGGCTGGAAAGCAACCCCGGGGCATTGGGGGCGTTTCCGTTGGCAGAAGCAATCAAATGCAATGCGATAAGCGTGTTGCAAGTTCCAGATGAGGAATGCCAGGGGAAGTCATTTCAGACGTGGCAGAAAATCAATCGCTTTATTTCAACCGCCCCAACTGGTAAAAACTCGCGCCAATTATTAGCCAGTCATTTTAAATTGAATGCGGGTTATATTTCAACCTTGTGCCGTAAGCACACCGGTAGAACCCTGAAAGAGCACTTGAATACCATCCGATTACAACATGTCACCTTGCTATTGCAGGAGACTAATCTCACACTAGATGAAATCTCTCAAGAATGTGGTTTTAATTATACCTCTTACCTGATTAACGTATACAAGAAATATTATGGTTGTACTCCAGGAAAGATGCGGAATTAGTTTTCTATTCCCCAGTGATTAAACTCCTGCAATCAACCATTTCCACACAAGTTGCAAGCTACGCGATTGCCATGTCTGGCAAATAATCTTTTCCACCTCAATGAGTGTCTGCTTCGGAACATGATATTTGTGATCGGATCACTTCACGACATTGAACTCAGTCAGTATCATCGTTGTGTTGCCCATGGCCATCTTGGTGTCGTTCTTGACCATCTTGTCCGGGAGGTCGTTGCACATCCAGTATTTGCTGGTGACCTTCATCCCCTGCTGCTCAACCTCCACCTCGAACCAATTGCACTTGTAGGTCCTGGCGCCGATATTCACATCTTCGGTTCCCTTGCCGAGGACTTTGCAGTTCGGCATCTTCTCTGGATCAGTGGGTTTGATCTTTTCCTTCTCTATCTTTGCGGGCTCGGTCATAGTCATTGCATTGTCAATAGGCGCGGCCATTCCCGGCATGGTCATGCTGGTCTTCATCTCAATGACAGCCTTTTCCGGGGTGACCTCCTTAAGAGTAGTCGTCATTACTGACTTCACGTTCTGTCCGCCCGCGACGGTGGTCATGTCCATCTTCACGGTTGTGCCGGCCTTGTACTTGGCCCATGCCTGATAGCGCGGATTATCGACTAAGTCAGCGGCGATAATTGAGGTGCAGACGGCGACAGCGGCTATTGCAACCGCACATGACTTGACCATTTTTCCGATCATTGACGACTCCTTTTATTTATTTGAACCCTATCAAAATAGCACATGTTTTTGTATTTGTCTCTTATCAGATTATATTCTAAGGTTTCATGGATTGGACGTGTTCGGGTGTCGGCGGTATTATAAATTAGGCTGCCACCCCAGTCATTCGACGGGGCAGGAAGCGCCGCAACTCTGAATATCCAATAGCCAATCCGCCGCGGCGGAAATATCCAATGTCCAAGTTAAGTGTCAATTCCGATGGAAATTGTATTTTAATGTTTGTATTAAATTTAACGCTGAAAGCGTGCAGTAATATAGCCTATGGTTTCAACCATAGGGGCTATAATCATGATGATTGCGTCCTGAGGGGACGGAGTATATTCGAATTTTTGTTTTTGCTCCTTAAAAACAACTCCGTCTCTTCAAGACGGATGGGAGGTATATGATCTACCTGTGGTTGAAACCACAGGCTATATTACTTTATCCCTGCGGGATAGAGAAAAAGTTAATTTAAGAATAACAGAATCAAATATCATGAGAAATCCTGCGTGTCTCGCAATAGCCCGCAGGGCAACGGCGGGTTATCCTGTCAAAATAATCTTAAGCTCCGGCAAAGCCGGTTAATTCAACGTATAGGAATTTCAAAGTTGTTGATATTCTAAATTCAGTTTTTTGCGAATTGCGAAATTCGCATGTGGAGTGCTGAAGCGGGCAGCTTCAGCTTTATCTTAGGCGAAATTCATTTCGCCGTATAAAGACCGGCAGGCTACGCATGCCGGAAGAAAAGCGGTAGCTTTGCGACCGCACTCCAAAAAAGTTGCGGCTCCTGCCACCTAATTTAAATTAAGTCGTTAACGGCAAATATTTTGGAGGAAAATGTGAATATGAAGATGAATGCGCAGGTTGCAATTGTGATGGGAAGTAAAAGTGATCTCCCGAATCTCAGGAAGGCGTTTGAACTGCTGAATGATTTCGGAGTGCCGTACACGGCAAGGGTCATTTCCGCCCACAGGACGCCTGTAGAAGCCGAGAAATTCGCATCCGAAGCCGAGAAGAACGGCATAAAAGTCGTTATCTGTGCGGCAGGGATGGCGGCCCACTTGGCCGGGGTCATCGCCTCATACACCACCCTTCCTGTAATAGGAATACCCATGGCATGCGAGCCTTTTAACGGATTGGACGCACTTCTCGCAATGGTGCAGATGCCCCCTGGAATTCCTGTTGCAACAGTCACCTCCGGTAAATCCGGAGCGGACAACGCCGCGCTTCTTGCAATATCAATTCTTGCGCTTTCGGACTCTGCACTCTCCGGGAAACTTAAGGATTTCCGGAAAAAGCAGACTGAAAAAGTAAAAGCCGCCGATGCTGAACTTCAGGAAACATTAAAAGCCGGCAACATCCCATCATGAAGAATTTTCCACTCTTCCTGATCCTGCTTGTTTCAACCGCTGTTTTGGCCGAACCTGCTAAAACTGCCACGACCGAACCCGTTAAGCCTCAGGCAAGCGCCGAGGAGCACGTAGCATCCAGTCCCGGACATAAGGCCAACGGGGACGAACTACTCGGCAAAGCCTCTCCTTTCCGCAAGGAGATATTGTTCAAAATAAACGAGATAATTGCAGAGGTTGAAAATAATTATCCTGCGGCAATAGCAAAATATGATTCTGGAGATGAGGTGAAAATCATCAAATCTCTGGTGTCGGCCCTCAATTCAGGGATTGAATATCTCGGCGCAAAAGACGCCGCCTCCATCCAGGACGAAATTAAAAAAGATTCAGCTCCATGTCCGGCAATAATAATCGCGTCCAAGAAAGTGCTTTACGCCAGGATAGACGAATTCAATCCTGCGAACTTCGCAAAATTCAAAGACGACTGCGAGAGCACTGCCAGCCTCGCAAACAGGCCTGTCGGACTTATAATCGATGTCAGGGACTGCCAGGGATATGATTACGAAAGCTGTATCAGGACCCTTGCCCTTTTCTGTCCGCCTGAAAAAGTCCCGAAGATTGAAAATGTCGAAATGCCCGGAAGAACCCTCACCGTTCCGGTTATCATCCTTGTTGGAAATAAGACGAGGGGCGCTTCGGAAATTTTCGCCAGGCTGATGCTGGATAACGGACAGTGCCTCGTATCGGGAACCGGCACTGCCGGTTGTCCGTTCCTCAAGAAAAAAACAGTCCTTAAATCGGGAAACTGCCTGTTGATTCCATCGGTGCCTGAATTCCTGTCAAATATTCCTGTGACCCAGGTCGCCCCCACAATCAGCATTGCAGCTTATCCCCAGATCGCCTACGAAAAACTTTCCGGTGCCGCAGGAAGCGAGGAGTCAGACAAATGCCTTCAAAGGGCCACAGACCTTTTAATCTCTCTCGACGCACTCCACAAGGATCAGAAAAACCGTGCAAATGAAAAACCTAAGTCTAAATAAATCCGCCGACGAGTCCCGCATTGTCGATGAATGCGCCGAAGCGCTTAACCGCAGAGGCTCCGTCCTCCTTCTCCCAACGGAAACAGTATATGGGTTCATGTGCCGCTATGATGATTCCGATGCCAGGGATCGCATATTGGGGATGAAGAAAAGAAGCGCGGACAAGCCTTTCCAGATGTTGGCATCTTCAATCGGACAGGCGGAGAAAGAAGGTTTGATATTTGACGGTGAAGCAAAGATATTGGCCGAAAAGTTTTTCCCGGGGCCTCTGACCCTCGTGGTGAAAAACAGTAACGGTGGAACGACAGGCCTTCGTATTCCAAATCATCCGTTCATGTTGAAACTCATTGAAGAAATCGGTTCCCCATTGGCTGCGACAAGCGCAAATATTTCCGGGGAACCGGCAGCGCTCACAGTTGAAGACGCCCTGAAAAACCTTGAAAGTTTTCCGGATATCGCAGTCGATTCGGGGAGAATTGAGGCAGGCGCGGCATCAACAGTTGTTGACGCCAGTTCAAGCCCCTTTAAAATCCTGCGCGCCGGCCCGCTCGGAGAAGAAGAGATAAGAAAAGCGATTTCCGTAAATATTCGCTGAACTATGTTCGTTCAGCGAATATTTACAATCATTTCAGCAGTTTTTCTGCGGCGGCTGATCTTATCCAGCCTTCTGAACCGTTTCCCGTCCGGACTCTCAGCCAGCTTTCCCTTTCCTCTTCTATGCGGACTTTCTCCCCGCATGAGATACGGAAGTCTGCCTGTTTGGAATTTTCCGAAGGTAGCAGGTAAACCTGTATGTTTTTCATGACGACAACTGCGGTTTTAGAGCTGTAGGGACTGTTGAGCTGGCTTATGGACGCGATGGCCGTCAGGGCAAAAAACAATCCGATTGCGGAAAGAACCGCGATGAGGTTTGCCGGAGATGCGAATTTTCTCCTGAACGCAAGGGCAAGTCCGGCAAAGACCCAGAGCATCGCACCGATGAGTATCCATTCATCCGGACGCAGTACGTCCCGGAGATTTATAATCAGGTCTTTTGGGGTTTCAAGTTTGCCGGTTTCGGGGAGCATGAGTTTCCTGCATACGAGATTGAGGTTCTCCCTTATGTCCGAATCACGCGGCGAGAGTAGGAGGGCCCTTTCATAAAGGACAAGCGCCTGGGCGGGTTCTCCCTGCTGGTAAAGGCAGTTGGCGAGATTGTAAAGGACTGCAGGATCCGGGGATGACATGTCTAGATTCCGCCTGTAATAATCTGCGGACTTCGCAAAATCCCCGGAGTCATAGGATTTAAGGGGATTGACGGATTCGGTCAGCGCGGTTTCCTCTGAAAATCCTGTAAACGGAAGTGCGGCAAAAATCAGGATTACCGGGATCTTTTTCAGCGCATCGGCAAGGGATTTGCCAGTGTTTGATTTTTTGATATTATGTGAGCCGGGCATATATGCGGAATCAGAACCGGCGTGCAGGTATGATGCCAGTTCCGGATCGTTTATTTTTCCTGCAAGCTCGGAAGCGGTTGTGCCTGGAGGCAGGCAGAGCAGGTCGTTGAGATATGGGACGACCTCATTTTGAATCAAAGCGTGCAGTTTATCCGGTTTGGATTTTTGGATTTCGCGGATGATTGCGCCCTTTCTTGAAAGCGCTTTCATCTTTCTTTTCAGGAGCGGGTCTTTTTCAAGTTTCATCCTGCGGCGGCAGTTTAGTTCGCTGACTCCCCATGTGGCCGAACCTAGGATGAAAAGAAATATGGTCAGGAGAATATGGTTTTTCCAGAGAGGAAGAAGCACCTTGCCGGAAGGATTTTTCTTGAGGTACAATATGCCCTCGTGTTTCCTGGCATCGTCCGGATTCCTTGCGATGGCGGAAGTCTGGTCTGCAGAGGTGACAGAGTCCGCAACAACGGATGCGCTCCTGGTGTCCGCTTTCCCGATTTTTATTTTCCTGCTAAATGGGACTTCTACGTATTTGCCGGATTCCACTGAGAAATATGAAACGGTCAGGTTGATGTCAGCTGTTCCCTCCTGCAATGGAATCAGGACATAGCTTATTTCCACGTTTTTTTCGGAAGTCGCAGATTTCTTCACCTCCGGTGGATAGACCCTGAATCCTTCGATTTTCAGTTCCGGGGCTTTAAGGGTGTCGGTTGTTCCGTTGCCCGACGCGGTCACTCTCAGTGTCACCGGGTCGCCGGTCTTGAGGGTTTCCTGGCTAAGTGAAGTGTTCACCGCCCATTTGCCTATGAGGCCGAGAAAATTTTTTGTGCCGTTGATGTCTGGGAGCGGTTTTACGGTGATTGGAGGAACATCGCATGTCAGCGTCTGTTCAATTTTTCTGTAGTTTGAAAAAGGACTGCCGAACCCGTCCGAGAAAAAGTCGTCAAACGGGTCCCGCCGCGGACTTGCGCCCCTGCTGTCGTTTGGGATCACGACATTGCAGCGCTCCATTGCTTTCCCTGAAAGAATGCCTGCGGCGATGGGGCGCAATGCAGTCCTGAAAATGAGTACTTTGAAGGACTGTCCCCTGATTTTCTCCACAGATTCCCTGAAAGGTTCAAACCTGCTGTTCTTGTCGTTCAACGCGCTGAAATCCCGGAATGCGGCGTTTTCAATATTGATTTCCGGCCACGACGGTTCGTAGTTCAAACCGTTCACCGAGCATATTTTCACATCCATGAAAATCTCTTCCCCGATGTAAATGCTGTCCCTGTCGGTAAGCGGAACGCATTTCAGGAAAAGAACATCTTCGAGTTTGGCGGATTCTTTTGTGTTCGCGCCACCGCCGTCAGCCTTTGAGATGGACGATGAAGGGGAATATTTTCCAGAAAGGACTTTTACAGTTACAGGATCGGTTGCGGTCTTCTTTTTCCCCAGCAGGACATCCAATGCTGGAATTGTCAGCTCTCCCTCCTTCTGCGGGATGAATGTGTAGCGAATCATATATTTTGTGTTTGTCTTGAAGTTTACGATATTGGTCTGCATGCTTTTTGATGTGCCCTGTCTCCATGATATTTCCGGCATCAACGGGAGATTTGCGATTTCGGGATAGGCCTCTGAGGACGTGAGTTCAAGCTGTGCCGGTTCGCCCAGCATCAGGGGCTGGGGCAGGACTGTCATTTTTATATTGTCGGCGGAAAAAGCCGGGATGGAAAACAGGGAGAGCAGCAGGATTGGGCCAA
>CAMCYE010000067.1 GCA_945883805.1 Victivallis vadensis
GCGTCAATGGCGGCTTTGCATCCCATTCCGGCGGCTGTGACGGCCTGACGGTATACGTGGTCGGCACAGTCTCCTGCGGCAAACACGCCTTCAACACTGGTGCAGCTTCTTTCCTGCTTGAGGACAATATATCCCACATCATTCATCTCAACCAATCCCCTGAACACCTCTGTATTCGGCTTATGTCCCAAGGCTACAAAGAATCCCCTGCATGCAACGTTCTTTTTCTCTCCGGTCTTGAGATTCCTGAGGGTTACCCCTTCAACTTCATTCTGCCCGGTGATCTCCTCGACAACGCTGTTCCACTCGAAACTGATTTTCGGGTTTTTCATGGCGCGCTCGGCCATGATCTTAGACGCCCGAAGCTCACCCCTTCTGTGAATCACAATCACTTTGGAGGCAAACCTTGTCAGAAAAATGGCCTCCTCCATCGCAGTGTCTCCGCCGCCGACAACCGTGACAGGGACATTCCTGTAAAACGCCCCGTCGCATGTCGCACAGGCGGACACGCCTTTCGCCATCAGCCTTTTTTCCGATTCTATTCCGAGCCACATCGGTGACGCCCCGGTAGCTATAATGACGGCCTGCGCCTGGATCTTATCGCCGCCGCCAAGGGAAATTTCATGCGGACCACCGGGACTGAACTTTACCGAAGATACATTATCGGAAATTGTCCTTGTGCCGAACCTTTCCGCCTGTTTCTGGAATGCTGTCATCAGGTCGAACCCGCCGACAGGTTTTTCAAATCCGGGATAATTCTCAATGTCGCTTGTCTGCGTGAGTTGTCCGCCAGGGGTTGTCCCGGCGATGACAACGGGGTTGAGAAGCGCCCGTGCCGCATATACCGCTGCGGTCAGGCCCGCAGGCCCACTTCCAATGATTACTACGTTTTCCATGTTATATAAGATTTCCTTGTTAGATTTATGGGAACCTCTAAAAATTGGCATATGGCGCGAGACAGGAGATTATGGAGAGCCGACAAGGAGCAAACGCCAGGAGCAGCCCCGTTGCGGGCTGTGACTGGATTTGCGACGATGGCGGAATCCATAAGAATCTGTCTCCCTTCCGGGTTGCGGATCTTTTTGGCTCAAGAAATAATGTTCCTCTCTCGGCGTATCGCTTGATAGGCCTTCGTTCAGAAATTCTTTTTGAGCTTTCAAAAATCTTCCGCAACGCGCCTTATGCGAATTTTTAGAGGTTCCCTTATTTGTAAGCTACCCTGAACGTCTTTCAAATGCAAATATCGGACCGCATGGAAAAAACGAAAAAATATTTATTGATTATTCTTCATTGGGATGATTTATTGATGGGTGCTGCAAACCATCGGCAAAACAAGTAAACCATGAATAATCATATATCTGAAAAAAATGAAACATAAGAAAAAACGCATTGTCTTTTACGCCCTGATCAGCATGGCGACAGTATTGCTCGTGTTTGATCTCTACTGTGAAACCAAAGGTCTTCCGGCTTATCTGGAAAGGATTATCGAAAGGAAATTCCAGGAAAAAGGAATAATCATCGACATAAAAAACGCGAAAGTCGGAGTTTTCCACGGCGTTGTCCTATATGGCGTCACAATTAAGGAATCCCGGTACAGCAACTGGAAACTTTTGACCGCCGAAAACATCAGGTTCAGTTTCCCCCTTTCATTCAGGGGAATAAATTTCGACAGGTTCGCCATCCACTCTGGAACACTCAACCTGCCCATGTTCCCGGAAACTGGGGCGGAAGGCCTCTTCGACGTACTGTCCGTCCAGAATATTGAAGCTGACATCTGGAGGAAAGGCGACGATCTCGAAATAAAATATGCAACAGCATCCCTGAACGGCTTCCTCCTCAATATCTCCGGCGAGATAAAAGATGTCTTCAATAACGCCATATTCCTCACACAGGGCAACAAGACACTCGGCGAAAATACGCTTAAACCCTCGTCTGCGCTTGCAGGCATACCCCTTGGCGCAAGAACATATTTCTACAATGAGTTGAGGAATCTGAAGAAAAACAGCTTCTTGAAAATGCCGCAGCTGCAGCTGCGGGTCAATCTCAGCCTCAAGGAAATCTACAGCAGTACCGTAAACTGCAAGCTCTTAATCCCGTCTTTCAAATTCCGGAATGTAAACATCAGGGAGATAACCGGAAGCTTTTCCCTGAAGGACAGGTCCGTAAACTTTGAAAACCTGAACATAAACATGGGAAAAGACGGAAAACTCCAGGGCAACGGCAGTATGGATTTGGCGACCCTTACCTGCAAAGGGGTGATAAGCGGAAAAATGAACATGGAAAAATACAAGAATTCACTCGACATCCCCGCTCTGGGAAAAATGCGCCTCAGCGATAAATTTTCCGACGTGGAAATAGTTGTCAACAGATATTCCATCCAGCATTCCAGCGGGAGCCTGCAGTTCAACGCAATCCTCCCGGATGCGCTGATCTACGAGATACCGTTCAGCGACATCAGGATAAACATCATGCTCTCCACAGACGAAACCGAAAAGAACAGCGTCCGCATCGACAAGATGAAGCTGAGTTTCGACCGCGGCGAATATTTCGAATTCAACGGAAGCGTCACGGGTCTGAAAAACAGGAAACTGACCGGCAACATGTCCGGAAATTTCCTGCCCGACAGGTTCCTCGCCGCGCTCAGGAAAAATACAAGGGAGTCGATTGAATCGTCCATAAAAATAGGAAATGAACCCATATCGTTCTCCGGGTACATTGAAAAACTGACCTCCGATTTCAAGGATATCCACGCAAACGCCGAAATAAAAATCCCCTCGGTACAGATCAGGGAGTCTTCGTTCAAGAATATCTCAGGCAGACTCACCGTCAACGGAGGCACAGTCAAAGGAACCGGATTCGAACTCTCAAGCACTGAAGGAAACAAGCTTGACGGTGAATTCGAATATTACATGCCCGCCGGACAGATATATGTCTTCATGCATACAAACGGCAATCCATCATTCGTATACAAGACGGCCGCAGGACAGGAGAGGATTTTCCTCAAGACCCTCTACGACCGCATAACCTGGCCGCCCGGAAGCGAATCGGTCGACATGACATTGAAAGCCTATTATTTCGTGAAGGAGAAACCTTTCTACCTGCTCTCGGGAAATATTGTAGTGACCGGCTGCCGGTACAATGAGCCCTCTTTCGACTACGGCTCCTGCTCCTTCCTGCTTGATTCCGAAAACCTGGTGATAGTGCCCACCATCATCCTCCAGCAGGGCAAGACCAACGCAGTCATTTCCCTGGCATACGACAACAGACCCGACGGAACAACAATATTCCCCTCATCTGAATTGTTCAATCTACCCGAAAAAAAGACCGACCGGCTTTATTTTGAAACAGAAAGCGCCCTCCCTGGGAACAGCCTCCTGAAATGCATAATACCCGACTGGAACAGCACAAGAGTCAACTTGGCCGGCTCCTGCCCGGTAAAAGTCAACGGGACAATCGACTATAACAGCGACGACAACACCTATTTCGCGGCGAAGCTGATAAACGGACAGGGTGAATTCAGCGGAATTCCCATGAATAAAGTGACAGGTTCAATCGGCATGAAAAAACAAATCCTTGAAATAACCGACATGACCGCGAAGCCGTTCAACGGCGACATGACATTCACATACAGCTACAACATCCCGAAAAACACGGGCAAAATATCCCTCAATGTGGAAGAGATCGAATTCATGCCCCTCGTGAAAAACCTCGGCTTCCCAGTCTTCTCCACACGCAAAACCGGCCTGTTGTCCGGAGACATGCTCGCCGACATCAGTTATGGCAAAAAAGATGAACTGCTTATGACCGGCAACGGGAAAATATCCCTCCGCGACGCGGACATACTGGAGGTGCCGATACTGAAGGGGTTCACAGAAATGATGGGAAAAAGCCTGGTCAGCCATGAATGGGGCGAAGTGACTTCCGCCGACTGCACCTACACCCTTGAAAATGACCATTTCAAAACCGATTCGATACAGACCGACGGCAACACCATAGCCCTTTCAGCAAATGGGCAATACTACTGGAACACAAGTGAAACAGATTTCAGGGTCAGGGCGAAACTTCTGAAAAACATCCTCCCCTACGAGCTTTTCTCAAAACTCCTCAATCCCCTCTCATGGGTCTTCGAAGCAAGGCTTCACGGCAAAGGCACCGACCTGAAATGGGAACAGGGCAGCGGCCTGAAGAAAATGTTCAAATAAGTTCACCGCCGTCCATCATCCTGTGGGATGACTCTGTTTTGATTTAGAAAAAATCACGGCTCGGCAATTATTGTGTTTCAGCCATTCCATCTCAACCCCCGCATGAAGTTCATCAGCATTCCATTTACCGAGCTCCTCTTTTGAAACTGCATCAACGAAGCTGTACACCGCTTTGGGCAATTGCGGAATTGTGACAGTTCCGCACCTCGAGGCGGACTGGTTTTTAAACAGGCATACAATCCCCCTTCCCTCCCTGGAATAACGGGCAAAACCATCCCAGTCCTGCTTGGCGATATGCATGTCCCCGCGGAATTTGCATAATTCCGTCAACGGGCCGTAGCCTGTCAGCGAATTCAAAGCAGAGACTATGGAGGATATGACCATGCAATTCTCAGAGGTTATTTTTCTCAGATCTCCTGCCAGCAACGGTGCGGCGATGAAGGCTGTCAACAGGTGTTCAATGTCATTGACGTTCTGGAGGCAGATCAGACTGCCGAGGATTCGTTCGGCTGGCAGCAACGTGCAGAAATTGTACAGGGTGTTGCGGATTTTCCTGGCGTCAACAATTTCCGGTTTGGTCGTATTCATGTTGGATGCGTGATGCAGTTCGGAAAACTTCAGTGCGCCAATGCTCGGAAATTCGGTGCCGAAGGTCTCGAAACTGAAGTCAATCACCAGGTTGGCGTGCGCCTTCTTCACTTCATTGCGGACATGCATCATTGACTCGTACTGCCGTATCACGGAATCCGAGGCGTCGCGGTGATAGGCATGGGCGGTGGAAGAGCAGCCGTATGGCGTTATGCCGTATGGGCTGGAAATGCAACTGAAGTCCAGTTTGAAGTAATCAACATTGTACTGTTCCACCAGCGCCAACAGTTTCTCCACCAGGAAATCGCGGTGGCCCGAGGCCAGACAGCGGCAGGTATATTCACCGCCAAACCCGAATTTTTTCGGCAGCCCATGGTAATCAAGGGCAAATGTATCCTGACTGGATCCGGCCGCCCCGTAGTCGGTACCGATGTTGAACCATAGGCCGAATTTCATTCCCTTTGCCCGAATGCGCTCGGAAACAATTTCCATCCCATTTGGGAATTTTGTCTTGTCCGCCTCCCAGCCGCTGCCGGTAAACCAGCCGTCATCCACAACAAAATACTTGAACCCCAGCGCGGCGGCGCGGTCTGCCAGATCGAGCAGCAAGGTTTCATTAATGTTTTTCAGGAAAGGCAGCCAGGTGCAGTACATTACTCCGTTATCCGGGCACGCCGGAAGGTCACGGCGGATCATTTCCCGGAAGCGGTTGCGGATACCCGGATCAGTCTTGACGCCGTTATACAGGAAAAGATATGCCTTGTCGGTGCTGAATGATTCTCCGACCTTGAGATAGATGTTGAAATCCGCTCCGCTCATTCCGTACCCGCAGGAGATTCCCGAAGGCCAGACCGGGTAAACCATGAAATAGCGCAAGGCGCCCGGAACCGCACTGCCAACGAACAAACCCTCGTCAATTTCCATGTCGTGAACCTGGATAATGTCTTCATCTCCACATGCGGCAAACATCGGCTGGGACAGGACGGTGCCCTGTTTTTTAAAAAACTCCGCATCGGCAAATTCGCCTGGACAGGTATTGAGCATCTCAAAGAAGAGCTTGCTGACATGCAGCTGTCCGCCAAGGCTGTCGAATTGCATCCACTTGGAGCAACCGGGCATATCCGGATATATTTCATAAATCACATGAATCAAGGCCTGGTGCTTTTCACATTTGAAGCGCAACTCCAATATTTCATTCCCAGTGCTACCGACCGTGATTGCATGCCCTTCAAAAGCAAGCAGGACATCGGCCGTAACCAAGTTGCCGTCCAGAACATGATATTCGGGCTTGTTATAACTGCGAACGACATCGCGGTTGAGCGTCACCTGGAATTCAGCCGCGTCCGGACGTTTCACATATTCCCGGCCTGTCATCCTGTTGATGATTGATACGGTGCGTATCCCGTCCGCATCCACCGCTATTTCGCGTGTGAAAAGCCTGTTTTCAAGGGTATAACGGTTATTTTCAGTTTTTATCATTTTTCAAATCCTCTCCTGTTTTCATGCCCTCCGGCAAAAATGCCCTGCAGTTTCAGACCATTCTAGCGCGACGGTATTCTAAAGCAAACTGGGCGCCATCATACCCGGGGTCATCGTTGCGCAGGTCTGTCAGAAATACTTTTTGTCCGTTGTTCAACCAGGAAACGCGGGCAGCGATGGCGGCCAGTTCCGGCTCTAGAATTTCATTGATTCCCAGCGGGGCCTTATCGGTTTTACCTGTAAGATACGGCAGGACTGCCATCAGAAGACTCCGGTAAATTTGTGTATTGTCAACAGTGATCTGACGGACGTTCTTGTCGGTGACAGCTGTAATATTGAACGGTAGCCAGGCGGTCTTGCCGACGGTCATCAATACGATCCTGCCATCATTCCATTGCAGCATAAGTTGTTTCTGATTGCTGCTGCCCAGATACTGTACAGATTGGATTCCCGGCCCCATCAGAGAGGACACAATCGCATAGGCATGGATGCCGTAATTGAAATCGTCTACACCGATTGCGGCATAAGCAGCATGCACGGTTCCGCGCTCCGCCACCGGGATCGCCAGAAATTCGCCGACTTCCTTGTTGAAACGGAGACTTGATCCGCCGGTGACGCGTCTGCCCTGCTTCATCCAGTCCAGGAAAATATTGGCGTCTTTCATATTCCCGACAATTGGTTTGTCAACCAACACCGATTTGCCGGCTTCAACGAATGGCCTGGCCTGTTCAATATGGCGATCCCAGTTGGTGGTGTGCAAAATGATTCCATCAACCGTCCCAACCATGTCTTCATATTTTTTCACTGTATGCGGAATATTGAATTTCTTGCAGAATTCAGCGGCGAATCCGGCAGGACGGGTTTCGCCGGAATCCCAGGCGGCGACAATTTCCACGTCAACGATTTTATTGTCCGTCATGTCCCGGATGACAGGAACCCAACATTCCGGATGTGACGTACACAGTCCGATAAGTCCAAGATTAAAAGCCATCTTCCAACTCCGTTGCTATTTTTAATTCCATATAGATTCCAGTCATCTGTCCTCTTCCATCCGTCATCTAGAATTCATTCGATGTTGGAAGTTCGAAGTTGAATGTTCGATTTTCATTCTTTCAATTCGACATTTCAAGAACTATCCCCATCGCTTTGTCTGGATGGTCAATCAACATGTCTGCGGCCTTGGCGACATCTTTCAACGGCATGCGATGCGTGGTCATCGGATCAACGATCAGACGTTTTTCCGCGATCAGCTGAATGATTTCCCGCAGATTCCGCTGAGTGGTGAACTGCACGAAAGCTGCCGGATAATCTTTGCCGTATTCATATTCCATATCTTTATAGCCGGCACCGGTTCTTGATGCCGCACGTATATCCAGATTACCCGAATAGGCGCCGCCGCCAACATTAATTTTGCATCCGCCGACCAGGACAATCCTTCCCATGGCATGGGTGTCGGATGACACTTTCATACAGGATTTAACAGACTCAAACGCCGCCGTGGCTTCGCCTCCAAAAGCGAAAATTGCGAAATCCGCACCATAAGGAGCGGCAAACTTTTTAGTCTCTTCAACAGAGTTCTGGGTTTTGAAATTGACGAAATTCCTGATTCCGCATTTCTTCGCGATTTTTATTCTGGAATCAAATCCTTCCCAGCCGACCACTCTGGCGCCGCTGAGCTGCGCAAGTTGCGCAGCCAGATTGCCGACAATTCCCAACCCGAGCACTATACCATACTCTCCAAGTTCAGGCACCGTCCGGCGGATGGCCTGCAACGAAGTGGCGCCGAGGCAGGCGTAAACCGCCTGTTCGTAGGAGACGCAATCAGGAATCGGGACAACCATGTTCACTGGAACGTTGGCATAATTCGCATGATGCGCGCCGGTTCCGCCCATCGCGGCAACCCGCATTCCCTTTTTCAGTCCTTTCACATCGCCCTTGACCTTGATAATTTCCCCGGCATTGGCATAACCGAACACACGGTCCGGCACTTTCAAGTCTGGAGTCTTGCGAAGACCTGCGACACCCGCAATTTCAGTTCCAGGGCTTATTAAAGAAGCATGAACCTTGATCAGTACCTCATGGTCCTTAAGATCCGCCAACTTCTCCGAAATCATCTTGACTTCGCCTTTGCCGCTAATCACTGCAACTTGTCTTTTCATCATTTTATTTTCCTTGTATTATCGAATAATTTCCTGATTACGTAAAGTTTTACAGGTCGTCACATTTTTTATTCTGAAATCATCCTTTCAGCGGAAATCAGCCATGGCGGCTTTCAATTCCAGAGTGTCTTTGGCAAGCCGTTTTTCAACGTCGGCCTGAGGGCAAAGAGCGTATCCGTCCATTTTCGAAGTAGTTGAATCCACTGTCAGCGCGACCCACTCCTTACCTTTAACCGGGATCAGGATGCCATCGGACAGCGCCTGCGCGGAATAACCGTTCTGCGAATTCTGCTGATAGACGTTTTTACTGACGGCATCATACAGCCGATACTGGCCTTCCGGCAATCCGCTGACCGACAGTTTTACATAAATCCCGTAAACATAGTCATTACCTACCGCTACCATCGCCCTGCCATGATATTCAAAAGCGCGGACAATCGCCAATGTCACCAGCTTGTCACTTATTTTATCCGGAACCGGGGAAACGATTGTTACTTTGGCATTATCAGTTTTTTTGCCGTCCAGCACAATGTTTTCAAGATCGCTGATGATTGTATTGGCTTTGGCGTTCAGTGCAGCATAGCGGGAGTCGCATTTGAAATGGGTGCACCAGGTGCCGTAGCCGTCAAGTCCGCTGAAGAAACAGAGCAGCGACATGAAGTAGTAGTCTTTCGGCACGACAAGATTGTTGAACATGTATTCCGTACCCATGAAGAAAATCTTAGGATAGACAGTATTGCCTTCCCTGCGCCCTGACTTGTCCGCGATGGCTTTGGCGTCGGCGAAATCCTGCGGCAGCTGCGCCAGACTGTCACCGGGAATCGACTTCATGTCAATCGCGCTCAGTGATATTGTGTTCGGGTATGACCACATGATTGTCATGTCAATATCCTTGTAGAAATCACCATGGGCATGATATTTGGACCACGGGTTTCCCTGATTGACGAAACTGGGTTCATACGCGATCAGGAAATCAGCCTTGCCGTTCACGTCACGTGCGGTCTTCTGCGCCAGGTTGATGATGCTCGCATACTGATACGAGGAAAAGCGGTTGTGCAGTTCATTTTCCTCATTGATTACGCAGGCAGGCCAAACCTTCGCCATTTCTTCGTCGCTGAGTTTGCCGAACTGCTGGAATTCCTTCCTGCATCGGTCGCAGACGCACCCCTGCTTCATGAACATATACGGTTCCCAGTTGGAATAGATATGATTGCTTTCCGCCAGTGTTTTTACAAATTTCTGTTTCAGGAGATCGGCATACTTCGGCGAAGTATAAATCAGCGTCGGACATGCTCCGATCACATTCTTGCGCTCTTTATCAGGATGGTATTTAAACTGTTCATCCGCCGGAATCTTGTCCTCGCCCAGCATAATGCCGTTATCGAAGCCGCTGCCACCGTAAACTGTCATACCGTTACGCTGGCAGATCTTAAAGGATTCCGAAGCGCGTTGCCCGCCGTTCTGGCAATTGAAGCCCAGCGAATGATAAAAGCTGATTATCCTGTCTATGGCTTCAGGATTCGACATATAACGCGCCTGATAAGGCAGCCAGAACCCAGTGATAAACCGCTTTGGCACCAGCGAGGAAATCTGAGGATCAATAATAATTGCAAATGAATCTGAACGCTCATGTTTTTTCCCGTCAACGGTATAAGAATATTGATAATAAGCGTCTCCCGCCTTACCTGGAGCTGCGTTCTTACTGCCGATAACCAAATATAGCTGATCAATGTAGGATTTAGCAAAATCGGTCAATTTCGGGATGACAAATGAATACTTCAGGTAGGCTTTTCCGTTCTTCGTTACCGCCGTGGTGGAAAGCAGCTTGCTCTCGTTATGATATCCGAACAGCTCAATGGCGGCCGGCAATTCACATTCGAAATTTATGTCTGCAATCGTCTTGCCGCCGCTGATTAATGGCGAAAACACCAGTGTGTAAACGCCCTCAACCGAAAGATGGAATTCGTTATCGCCGAGAAACTGGGTGGGCGCCAGCGCCATATACATCGGCTGCTGTTGCACCATCTTCTGCAGGTCAGGCGGATTCAGCCTGTAACCAAGCACATCTGCCGGAATATCCAGTTGTTTCAGCCTGACCGCCGAAGACTCGTCCCTTGCGGCCTCCGACAACCGGAAATTGCCTTCAATCACAAAAATTTCGTCATAGCCGACATAATTCGGGAAAGATTTGCCGATCCCTGAACCATAAGTCCGCACCATGACATAACGGCCTTTTGCTTTCAAGCCGCTGATGCCGTATTCCCTGACACCGGCAGCGAATTTCTTTTTTATTTCCAGCTCATCTTTAATTGAATAATCATCGAAAGTATTCTTGAACTCGCCGACTTTGTAAAACGTCACACCGTCGTCGCTGACAAAATACTCCTCGCGTTTCGGAAAAAACGCTCCGGCATTTGGCCGCGCCCCGTGCCGGGTCTTAATCGCCGACACCGGGCTCTCCTTCTCCAGGTCAATGACAATATCCGCATTCATCGCCCCATTGAAATTCGCACATTTGTCCGATATCCAGAAAGACCCGCTTTCGCCCTTCTCGATTACTCCGTCCGTAAGGATTTTCGAATAATCAGGGACTGCTTTCAGGGATTTCTCCCATGTCTTAGTCGGAAGCGAACTCATCGTGTACTTCTTGCCCAGCGCAATATTATTCCCGGCTGTAATACCGGGAGCCTGTGCGGCGGCACTGCTGATTATTGTGAATGCGCAGAATCCACTCAATAGTAATGTGCTCATATTTTTCATCAAAAACCCTTTCATTAACCGGCTTCGCCGGAACTCTAGTCGTCAGTCGTCAGTCGTCAGTCGCTGGTCGTCAGCTTTTAGCTGATAGGTCATAGGTCTTCGCTGATAGCTATTAACTATGAACTGCGAGCTATGAGCTTTTACTCTCCGATTCACCGACTGTGTCCGGCATAGCCCTGGTCGCCGAAGGCGCTGCCTGAGGCTTGTACGCCTAAGGCGTGCAGGTAAACTTCTTAGCGATGACGGATTCTCCGTTTCGCCGATTCATTCCCCAACCGATAACTGGTCACTCGGGCACTTGGACACTTGGAATCTTTTGATAACTTTGAAATTCATATACGTTTAATTAAGCGACTGGAACCGGAACTTTTTCGGAACGCCAACCCTAGTCACACGCCACGGCGCGTAAACCTACAGCGCCGCCATAGGCGGGTAAACAACTTGGCGGCTCTTAATTCCGATATGTCCTCCCCTTATGGAATTGTGGCCGGGTCGGTTGAGGATGGACTCCAGAAATAGGATTTGGTCATCGCATTTGTATATCCCGGGTTATACTCATCTGGAATCGAGCCAAACTTTCTGATTTCCACATGTCCCTCTGCAAATACGACATTGGCGCTGTTTTTAAACACGTTGCCGCCACCAGCGCCATGACGATAACCGACTGGGTAGTTACCGGCCGGGTTGGATTGGTTATTCTGCGCTGCATATGGCCCTAAAGTACTTATGCCATCAGCTACTAAACAGGTCTCTTCCGGCTTCGGAAACATGTTTATTTTCCTTAAAACCTGCTTGGTAATTGGATAAGGCAATATGTTGCTTACTCCGGAATTTGCAATTATTATGATTATATCCGTAAGTATATGCGGTAACGCCGGAAATCTCCATTTGGGAGGGACAACTCAACGGACCGGTACCTGTCACGCTCACGGTGCCATAGTATAGTGCTGAACCGGAGTTGACTGTAATAAGATACGTCTGGAGAAATCCCTCGGCTGAGGTTGTTTTATTCCAGTACATAACATTGCTTCCATATGTTCTTCCAACCGGCAGGTTGTCATTATAATCGGTCGCGTAAAACATGAATGCATATCCGAATTGTTTTAAATTATTAACACATGCGGAGCTCCGCGCCACTCCCCTTGCCTTGCCGAGCGCAGGCAGCAATATTGCAGCAAGGATTGCTATTATGGCAATAACCACAAGGAGCTCTATCAGCGTGAAGATATTGCGCCGCAATGAGTTACATCTTGCCGGATCCGCGCCTCCGGGCAAACCGCCTGACTTTGCGTTTTCACATGGGTGCTTTCTCATTTCAAATTCCTCCTTTATTTGTGACTTAAAACGTTATTTACATGTTATTAAAACAGGAATATTTCCCTTTTTCAAGATTCAATCCGTCTTGCTATCGTCAACCTTGTCAAAACCCCTTTCTAGATTGGCATCTCCCGAGTGGGGCTCATTCAAATCCTCATTATGCCACTTTGCTTTTATCTTTTGTCTTTATTTGAATGCCCTTCTCGATATACCTCTGTTTCAGGTAGTTCACGGGCAGATATTTTATATGCGGTTCCGGGGTTTTGCCTTTAAGTATTTCATACAGCATCTGGGTTGCCTCCCGGGCGAGTTCGGAAAAAGAATAAACCAATATATCGATTGGAACTGGGATCCTGAATTGCAGACTTTCCTGTTCCGATATGGATATGACATGAATATCTTCCGGAACCCTGAGCCCCCTGCTGAAAATCGCCTGCAAAACTCCCGTTGTCTCTATTTCACCGAAACTGATTATGACCTCCGATCTGTCCGAAGAGGAAAGAAGCTTAAGAGTGTCTTCGACTGCGATCTGTTGGATCTCTTCAGCCTTTTTAAGGATATCATAAGCGAAAGTTTTCAAAGATATCTCCGCACTCCTGCAGAGGTTCACAAACACATTGCTGTCCTCAACGGAAAGGACAGGCGCTATAATTGCGGCTTTTTTGAAACGGAGTTCCTTCATCCTCCTGATTATCTTCAAATACATATCGCTCTTGTCGAACATCACAGAATAGATTTTCTCATGCGGGATATTGTTGTTGGCCAAGACAAACTTAATATTTTTCTCCTGAAGGATGGATATGATTCCGAGAGGCATTCTGGATGCTACTATCAGACCGTCCACTCCGCCGTTCAAGACATTTTCAAGGACTGATATCTGGGTTGCTAAAGACTGTTGTGAGGGGATGGGGATGAATTTGACCTGAAAATCCAGTTTTTTCTGCATGTCCATAATCCCGTGGACAATATCGCCTATGACCGTACTGTTCATGTCCAGCATGTCCAGGAAAATTACGCCTATGTTGAAACAGGATATCCTCCTGATTTTCCCCTTCAGGATTTCGTGGTTCACTTTTATCCCGATCCTGGATCGGGAATATGTCAATCCCTCCTTTGAAAGGAGATCCACAGCTTTTTTAACGGTAACCAAGCTGACCTTATATTCAACTGCCAGCTCCCTGAGCGTAGGAAGCGTCCAATCCTCCTGATGCGCCGCCGCCTCGTCGGATATTCTTTTTTTAAGCTTTTCACTTATGTCTATAAAAAGATGATTCTGCATATCCAAAGCCCCACCTGTGTTATATTCATTATATAACAATAATTCAAAAAGTCAACAGGGGTTGGATTAAAATGTTGCATTTAATGTTTGTGTTAAATTTAACGCTGAAAGCGTGCCGTAATATAGCCTATGGTTTCAACCATAGGGACTATAATCATGATGATTGCGTCCTGAAGGGACGGAGTATATTCGTATTTTTGTCTTTGCTCCTTAAAAACAACTCCGTCTCTTCAAGACGGACGGGTGTGTATGAGCTACCTGTGGTTGAAACCACAGGCTATATTACCTTATTCCTCTGGGAAAGAGAAAATGTTAATGTAAGAATAACGGAAATAATAGAATTTAATATCATGAAAAATCCTGCCTGCCTCGCAATAGCCCGCAGGGCAACGGCGGGTTATCCTGTTATAATATCTTAAGTCCCAACGTAGCCGGTTAAGTCCAAGGGCTTTAATGACAAAATCTTCAGAGGTTAGGTCAAGAAATAAATGAAAAAGTTATACTTGAAATACAAATTAAATGGTATATTTTGAAAAATTATGATTACGATGAGTGAAATAAAAAAAGCTGTTGACCATCTTCCGGAGAAGGAATATATCAGATTCCGGACATGGTTTACGGAGCATGACTGGGAAAAGTGGGACAGGCAAATTGAAGAGGATTCTCAGTCAGGGGCTTTGGATTTTTTGCTTTCAGAAGCAAAGTCTGAAAAAAAACGGAATTCCCTGAGACCTTTGTAATGCACAAGGCAACTGAACGATTCTGGGCATGTTTCGAATCTATTCCCTTACCTATTCAAACTCTTGCAAAAAAGAATTTCGAGATATTGAAAACCAATCCGAGGCATCCTTCTCTGCATTTCAAGAAAGTTGGTAAAGTCTGGTCTGCCAGAGTTGGAAACAACTATCGGGCGCTTGCTTATAAAGATGAAGAAGATTTCATATGGGTTTGGATTGGCTCTCATGATGATTATGAAATGATGATCTTCCAAGAAAGGTATTGACGCTTTGAGGATCCCGGCCTTCACGAAACAGGCACAGCGTAAAATCGTCCAGCATCCGAAGTTTTCCTTTTTTGATACCGGAGTATATCGTCAAATCAGACCAAACGGGCCTCTCGATTCCACTTCTGAAATTGACGGGCAGGCGCTCGAGACGCTAGTCTTCCAGGAATTGAGAGCGGCAAAGGCATATGTCTTTTATGGTGGCAATGAGATGCAGCATCGATGGAATTGAGATATGGCCAATTGAAAAAGCGCTGAGATCCCTGAACCTGATTTTTAAAACAAGAACTGAACAAGTCCTGCCTCCGCAGGGCGTTGCAAAATCCTAAAGAATATTTCAGAGAACCTGCAGTATCATCATTCCTTGGATATTGGACATTCCGTCAACCTTCAATCTTTGCCTCCTGCGGGATCAGGCTTCGCCAAGAAGCTACGCCGCAAGCCCGCAGGGGAGTTTCCACCTCGCTGTTATTCATGCATGACTTCCTTCAATCAACCATGCGCCGACAGCGGGACCGGTCAAAACTTCACCAGATCGGAAACTTTCACAGGCATGCCGGTCTTAAAGGATTCATTGGCCGCGATCCCTGTGAGTATCGACATCGCGCCGTCAAGATAGCCGGCGGAATGTTTCAGACTATTGTCCTTGACACCTTCGAAAATATCTTTTAAAAGTCTCTCGTCGCCGCCGCCGTGTCCGCCAAGGTTGCCTTTTTCATATTCGATCACCTGAGGCTTGCCCCAGAGCGGCTGGAAGATTATTTCCGGCACCAGTGTTTCCTTTTGCCCCTCCAGTTCCCTCATTCCGGGCATGTTGAAATCCTCATGATGTCCGCTGACATATGATTTTTCAACCACGTTGAACTCAAGACGCCCCTTTGTACCGTTGAAGCAGACCCTGTATCCCTCCCACGGACAGAATGCGTTCAGGGCGTATGTCATTACCGCCTTGTTCCTGTATTTGACCATGACGGACATGCTGTCCTCGATTGATATCCCATCTCCAAAAACGCTCTGGTCCCTGTAATAGGAGTCCTCGGATTCGGCGTTATAATAAAGACCATTCAGCCATATGTCCTTTTCAGAGACTTTAAGGGCGAAGGGGTCCTTTGCCGCAACTTTCGAATTCCTTACCCTGGAATAGAATTCGGCGACCCCCCTCTTCTCCGCATTCGCCTTGCCGTAGAACCTGAGATCACCCATTCCAAACACAGTTTCAGGGGATGAGTCAAGCCACCAGTTCATCAGGTCGAAATGATGTGTGGCCTTGTGAACCATGAGGCCTCCGCTGTTTCGCTTGTCCCTGTGCCATCTGCGGAAATAGTCGGCTCCGTGCGAGGTGTCCAGAAGCCACTCGAAATGGACGGATATTATCTCTCCGGCGATTCCTTTTGCAAGAACTTCCTTCACCTTCGTGTTGCGGGGGGAGTAACGGTAATTGAATGTGACTGTCAGTTTTTTGCCCGTCTTCTTCACCGTATCGACAATCATCTGGCATTTCTCGGCATCGGTTGTCATTGGTTTTTCGCTGATCACGTCGCAGCCCAGCTCCATCGCCCTTATTATGTAGTGGTGATGCATCCTGTCTATGGTGGTGACAATCACCGTGTCCGGCTTATGTTCGGCTATCATCCTGTCAAACTCGTTTGACTTGTACGTGGGAACCCTGCAATGCTTGTAATCCCTGGCGATGTAATCATTGTAAAAATCCATCCGTTTGCTGTTGCTGTCGCAGAAGGCCTTCAGCCGGCAATTCTTCTTGAAAGGCCCCACAAGCGCATTTACAAACATTACCGATCTTCCGCCGGTACCGACAACTACATAGTTCTTGCTCATTGGCATCCTTCTCCATTTATTTTTAGAAACACTTTATCCCTTAACTTATTTGAAGGGAGAGGCGCGCTCTCCCTGACAACCAACTTGGTCTCAAAAACCTCCAGCCGCATTTTTCCTGCGAGCCCTGGTTTTGCGTCGCAGAGCCGGAGGGCCGCCACAGCTGGCTCGTCCACAGGCTGAGCCACTGTTGTCAAACTCGGTGTCGAAAATCCGCTGAACGGCAGATTGTCGAAACCTATCACCCTCACTTCTTCCGGGACCTTCACGTTTGCATCGTTCATGGCCCTCAATGCCCCGGCGGCAATTTCATCGTTGTAGCAGAACATGCCATCGCACGCCCTGGTCCGCAGAATGTCTTCCGCACATTCATAACCTGTGTAAAACGAAGAAATGGCCTGGTCGCCTTTGAATAAATAAATATCTCCTTCAGTCAACCTTCTTCCAAGCGACTTGTACGCACACATGATTCCCTCAATCCTCTGGTCGGGATTTGAAATCCGGAATGATGAAAGGAAAACCGGATTGCGGCAACCTGAAAGCAGCAGAAGCCTTGCCGCCTGAAATGCGCCGGTTCTCCTGTCTATCAGAATCGAGTGCGCGTTCGGAATATTAGAATCTACAGCCACAAGTGGCGTTTCCAGGGAACGCAATTTCGCTTG
>CAMCYE010000068.1 GCA_945883805.1 Victivallis vadensis
ATTTTGACCAAACGTTGGTATGTTTATGACTGAATTTGAAAACATCGGAGATACCATGAAAATACTAATAGCTGAAGACGACCTCCTTTCCAGAAAAATGCTTGAATCCATCCTGTCAAAACTGGGATACGAAGTCCTGGCGGTGGACTCCGGCTCCAAAGCCTGGGACATTCTCAATTCCGAATCCTCGCCGCAGATTGCGATACTCGACTGGATGATGCCAGGAATGGACGGGCCTGAAGTCTGCAGCAAGATCAGGCAGCGCGAATCCGGAATCGACCAGTACACATATATAATATTGCTGACAGCCAAAACAGAAAAGAAAGACCTGATAGCGGGAATGGAGTCCGGGGCCGACGACTATATTTCAAAACCGTTTGACACCCATGAACTCGGCGTACGAGTCCGAGCCGGACAGCGCGTCATAGAACTGCAGAACCAGCTCAGAAACGAAAAGGAGAAGCACCTCATACTTTCCATGACTGACGGACTGACCGGGATTTTAAACCGGCGGGCCCTCTACGAGGCCCTCGAAAGGGAAATACTCAGGGCCGGAAGGGAAAGAACCCCGTTAAGCATCATCATGCTCGACATTGATTTCTTCAAGAAAATAAATGACGGGCACGGACACAATACCGGTGATGTCGTGCTGAAGGAACTTGTCAGGAGAATACTCGCGGAATTGCGGCCCTATGACACTTTTGGCCGTTACGGCGGCGAGGAATTCATAGTTTTACTGCCCGGAGCCTACATGTATGAGGTTCTTGCAGTTTCCGAGCGCATCCGCGGTGCGATCCGCAACACGCCGTTTGACGTCGGCACGGCATGCCTTCCGGTCACCGCAAGTTTCGGAGTTGCGGAATTTGATTTCAAGGAAAATTCTGACGCACTGATCAAAAGGGCGGATGTCGCCCTCTACAAAGCAAAGAAAAACGGCAGGGACAGGATCGAGAATTAGAATGGGTGAAAATCACAATACAGCTTTACCCCAGACGAATCTGCCGAGGATACTTGTCGTCGACGACGAGGAGGCCATAAGGAAATTCCTCATGGCCGGACTCAAAAAGAGGTACTACGTTGAAACCGCCGATTCATCCGAAGACGCCGCCGAAAAAATCAACAGTTCAGATTTCAACCTGATCATATGTGACATAAACATGTCCGGTATTTCCGGAAAGGAATTCTTCGTGGAATGCAGAAAAGTATTCCCGGAAATACCTTTCATCCTCATGACAGGGATGCCGAAATTCTCCGACGCCGTCAATCTTGTCAAAGAAGGCGCCTTCTACTATCTGACCAAACCCATCGAACTGTCTTTCCTGTATTCGCTGATTGACAGGGCCATTTCTGAAAACAAGGTGAAACCCAACCCTGAAGATCCGCCGCCTGAATCGGAGTTCATGGGACATAAAATCATAAAAACTCTTGGAATCGGCAACGTCGGCACGGTGATGCTTGTAGAGAAGGGCGGCAATTATTTCGCAGTTAAGATACTGCGGAAGGACACCACTCCAGAAAGCTATGCCATCAGGATGCAGAGATTTGCCAGGGAAGCGGAAATCCTCAGGAGAATAGACCATCCCAACATAGTGAAAATATACGAATATAATTTTGACGACAAGAAAGGGCTTCCCTACCTGATAATGGAACATGTCAACGGGAGACAGCTCTCACATCACATAAAACAGAAGAATCTCGGATTCGACCGAAAAATCTCAATAATAAAACAGACCGCCGACGCGCTTGATCACGTCCACCGGCTGGGAATCATCCACAGGGACATAAAACCCGAAAACATACTGGTGACTGACGACGGCATTGTAAAAATCACCGATTTCGGAATCGGCAAGATAATAGATTCGGAGCTTACGATAACCGGCGATGTCATGGGGTCGCCCGCATACATGTCCCCGGAAAGTTTTGACTCCGCGAAAACTATTGATTACCGGACCGACATTTTCTCACTGGGCGTCATATGCTACGAACTTTTCACCGGGGTCCGCCCATTTGAGGGAGACACCCTTTATAAACTTCTTGATGCCATAAGGATGAAAAAGCCCGAAGAGCCGATGAAGATAAATCCACAGATTGATTCCTGGTTGCAGGACGTAATGGCAAAAATGCTCGATAAAAATCCCGACAAGCGGTTCATCTCCGCATTTGAAATAGTGAAGGCCATCAATCATTACACATCTGACAACAATGCCGCACACGTCTCCAGCGGGATGACAAGCCGGATACTCCGGAGCATGTTGTTCATTAACAATATATGGAAATGAGAAAATACTTTGAATTTGAATATCCAATATCGAACACGGAATATCCAATGACTGGAACAGTTAACTTATGAGCAGTTTTATAATAGAGGGGGGACATCCTGTTTCCGGCGAGATGAAACTTTCCGGAAACAAGAACGCAATACTTCCGATGATTGCCTGCTCCCTTCTTACGGAAGACGAGATAATCCTCCATAACGTACCCGACATTGTCGATGTCGCCACCATGATTAAAATAGCCGAGGCCCTGGGCGTCAGGTCAGAGCGTTCAGGTTCAACACTGAAACTCCAGGCGAAGAATATCTCCGCAAGTAAAATCCCGCAAGACCTTTCAAACCAGATCAGGGCTTCCCTCCTGTTTGCCGGTCCGCTTCTCCACAGATGCAAGGAGGTTTCCTTCTGGCCTCCGGGCGGGGACGATATCGGAAGAAGAAGAATTGACGCGCATTTCTACGGGTTGAAATGCCTCGGGGCGAAATTAGTTTCCGATGAACCTCCGTTTGTATTTTCCGCGGCCCAGATGAGGGGAAGAGACCTTTTCTTCGATGAGGCGAGCGTAACGGCGACAGAACATATCATGATGACCGCCGCAGTCGCAAAGGGGAAAACCGTCATACGCAACGCGGCCTCCGAACCGCATGTGCAGGACCTCGCAGAACTCCTCAGGAAAATGGGGGCGAAAATAACCGGTACCGATTCAAATACAATAACCGTAGAAGGTGTGGAAAAACTCCACGGGGCGGAGCACGAAGTTGTCGGCGACCATGTCGAGGCCGGCAGTTTTCTTGCAATGTCCGCCGTAACCGGCGGCGATTTGACAATTCATGGAACAATACCGAGACATTACTGGATGATCAGACGCGTTTTTGAAAGGTTCGGAGTGAGATTCTCCCTTCTCAGCGACAGGATACATCTGCCAGGCGGACAGCGTCTTTCGATCAGACCCGATTTTGGAAACGCGATTCCCGTGATTTCTGACGGGCCATGGCCACAGTACCCATCCGACATGATGAGCTGTACAATCGTCATGGCTACTCAGGCACGCGGAACCGTGCTCTTCTTCGAGAAAATGTTTGAAAGCAGGATGTACTTTGTCGACAGGCTTATCATGATGGGTTCGAATGCGATTGTCTGCGACCCGCACCGCGTTGTCATTTCGGGCCCTTCCAAACTCCGCGCCATGGATTTGTCCAGCCCCGACATACGTGCCGGAATGGCGCTCCTCATCGCCGCGCTCTGCGCAAAGGGTACAAGCACCATCCACAGAGCTGAAATCATATCCCGCGGCTACGAAAACATCGACCTCAAAATCGCCTCCCTCGGCGGCAGAATCCGAAAAACCTGACGTTTAAATTTTTCCGGAACGGAAAAATTTATTTATCCTTTGCGGCTTTATGCATTTGCGTGAAATTGGATTTTACGGTTTTTAACTTGGATTACCGACGACCGACGACCGACGACCGACGACCGACGACCAACGACCAACGACCAACGACCTACGACTTTCCCCTCTCTCACCTCTGCGGGATGCTAGGTGTGGGTTCCGGCGGAATTTCAATTTCCTCTTTCCTCTCCAGATTTATGGAGAACAGTATTATCAGTCCGGCGACAACGTTTGAGAATGTGAGGGCTATGGCTCCGATCATATTTCCGGCGACTCCGAGGCTGAGTGCAAAAAATGAGGATATTGTTATCATCGCCACGTATATCGCCTGACCTGAAAGTATTGCGACCGGTTTCTTCAGATGCGCCGCCTTTCCCTCGCAATATGCCCTCATTGCAATTGTAAGCGGTATGAATATCAGGGACAATGATGTCCCGACAATCAGCGGAATATCTTCGGGCGACAACTGCTGGACTCCTATGAAATACCATCTGGACAGGAACGGAATGATGAATATCAGAGGGATCAGTCCCAGGACCGACCCGGCCGTGAAGGCGAAACGTTTCAGCGTTTTTCTTCCGGAAATATCTTCGTAGAAAGTAATTACAGTCGCGGAAATCCTTGTCGCGGCAAAACTGACAGCGTTGAAAAGGCTTATCACCGCATAATAGACCGGCAGTGTTGTTTCGGGATGAGGAGCTCTCGATGCGAACGATCCGATTATATATCCTGAAAGACTCAGAAAAACCTGCCCAAGTGAGAAAGTCGCAGCATATGAGATAATTTCCTTCGGTGCCGGCGTCCTGCCGACATGCGGGAGTTTCCGGATGAACGGCCTGGCCATAAGACACATCGCTATGCTTTCAAAGATTATCGGAATGGTCTGACAGATGACCGCCCAGAACGGACCGGTTAAATCCAAGGAGCTGGAGCAGAATATGTATGCAAGAATGAGGGTGAGGATTATTCTCCCGAGCGTCGCCGTATATGCCCTGCCGGTCGCACGGTGCAGGAAAAGCGTTGTCATGTATGGAGTCCTCTGTGCAAAAACAAACTGCAGCGGAATGCTCACAAGCAGGGTCGTGTAGGCCGCCCTCTCCATGTCGGCCGGCAATCCCATGATCACCCCGAGAACCAGATGCGCCACGGGAGGGATGCAGATTATCGCTTGTATTGCCGACAGTGTGATTCCAGTGTAAAGTGAAATTTTGTAATGGACCCTGTAGCCTTCCGCAGTCTTTCCGAAAATCATTCCCGCAATGAATATTCCCGCCCCAATGGAGGCTATGAAGAAAAGTAATATGCTTGCCTGTGCCAGACCTGCGATGTTTGCAGTGCCGCCGACACCCCGCGCCGCGACAGCGGCAACAAGCGGATATGTTATCGACTGTGAGATGGCCTGGAGCGCAAGCGGTATGAAGTAAAAGGCGAGACTCCCGAATGTCACTGTCTTTGGACTGATTGTCTTTGATTCCATCATATTAAAATGCATTGAAATGTCGGCAGTTTCAACATATAAACCTATTCTTGCGATATTTTCGATTGGCAGTCGGCCACCAGACTTATGTTTTCCGCTGATACGTGTACTGTTCTGGCAAGCTTCGGCCATTGCCGGACGGATTCACGCACCTCTCCGATGATGCCTTCACTTTCGGCCCTTGTGATACCGGCGAGATCTGCAAGCCGGTAGAATTCCTTGGCGGTCGGATGTCTTCCCTCGCCGGCAACGCTGGTCGAATGCTCCCCTCCAGGCCCATAAGAGAACATCAGGTCGTATGGCGGCGCAAAAGACCATTTGCCTTCAGAATCCATCATGAACGCAAAATTCCTGCCATGATCATCGCGGTTGTAAGACAGGACATTGAAGACCATCAGGCGGAAACACATTTTCACATCAGCCATGCTGCCAGTCAACTTGTAACATACCTTCAGGAGGATTTCATAGTCTAGGGACGGCAGTCTAAAATCCGCATGAATCAGGCCGCTCAGCGTGTGCACATGCCGCCTCATGTTGTCCGCACGGTCAAATCTCCTTATTCCAAAATATGAATTGCCCCTGCTGTCGCTGAACAATCTGTGTTCCGGAACATCAAGTCCCGCCTTTTCCGCCATCACGGAATAGGCGTATTCAATTTTTCCGGCATCCTTAAAATCATTTTCACCCCTGAACTTGATCAGCCATGGAGAGAAGCCTTCAGGCAGTTCTCCCTCTCCGGAAATCAATTCACTGCCATTGAAACCGGCAAGAATTTTCGGTCTGGCCCCTCCGGGCGAGCCTCCAGCTTTCGCCATCTCAGGTAGAATATCCTCCGTCCTTCCTTTGAGAATATCCTGGGAGTTTTTTGCAATCTTATACAGGTTCAGTGATAAATCCGGGAATTGTCCGGTATCCTCCGCGGGTTCATATGCCAGCGCCCCCATCCCGTTTTTCCCAATGTATGCGAGTCTGTCAATGGCGGTAATGTCCCGGATGTTCCGGCCATGAGTGCGAAAAAAACGATCCATCAGGAGCAGCCCCCATCCGTCGGGGATGGAGTCATTGAAGACACCATGTATCTGAAGGGGGAAGCTGTCACGGTTTTCCTGAAGCCCTCCGTCAAGTCTCAGTTTGAAAGGTGATATGTTAATGCCCTTTCCGAGAAAAGCGGAATCGTATTCGAAGAAAAAGCGTTTCCATGCCGTCTCCGCCAGAACGCCCACCAGAACAGGGACTGAAGGATTTTCCTTCAGATATACGTTAAGTTTTCTCATAAGGTTCCCCTGACACGTGGCTTTTTCCCCTCAAGTTTCTCCAGCTCGGCCATTGTCCCAGCTTCAAACGGAGGGAAAAGTCCGAGGAAAGCGTCAAGACAGTTCAGGACTCCTGCAATTTTCAGGAGACTTGACAAGGAAATGTTACCGGTGGATTCGAAGCGCCTTATGCTTATCGCCGGAACCCCGGATTTCTCCGACAATGTAGACTGCTTCATCCGGTGTTGGAGCCTAAGCCCCCTTGCCTTAGTTGCAAGTATCCGGCTCATTTCAGGAGGCATATAAATATTTATTTTATCGCTCATATATTATCTCTTATACTTATTAATAATATGTTAAGGATAATATATTATCTATTAACTAAATTGCAAACGGCTATGGATTCACAGGATGATGGAGTCCGATGAAATTTCCTGATTAATCCCCTTTGCGAAGATACCATTTCCGGCGGAAGAGACTATTGTATTTATCATAAACATGGATAATCGCAAAAAGGTTTGAAAAGGGTTGGGGTGCGGGGAAGGGAGGAACCTTTCCTTAAAAGGTTTTCACTTCCCCGAATCCAAGTTTTTCAGAATTTTACAGTTACATCAACAAAAAAAAGGATATGCAATATGAAGATTTCATTTACGGGATTGGATCTGCCGGAGGGCAAAGTCAAATACAACGACCCGATGCTCATTGAGCTTGAAAAGAAATTCTCCCCGAAGAAGGTGTCGCCCTTTTTCGCCGAGTTCTCGAAGGACAACTGGGAAAAGGCCGAATCGATCGCAATTCATTCGGACAACGTTCTCGACCTTCTGATCGTTGACATTGAGAAGCTCGAGACCAGGCTCGAGAGGACCGAGGACGAAAAAGAGAAGACTTTCATAAAGAGATGCCTCGCCCAACTTGAAAAAAGCCTGCCCCTCTGCGATCTGGATCTCTCCGAGGAGGACGCAGCTCTCATGAAACTGCTTTCCCCTCTCAGTTCCAAGCCGACATTCGTCACGGATGAAAAATCCCCCGATGTCAATAGCCTCATAAAGAACGTGCTCGACAAATCAAATCACACATTTTTCTACACTGCGGGAAAGCCTGAAGTGCATGCGTGGATTGTGAAGAAGGGTTCGGACATTGTGACCTGCGCCGGCAAAATCCATACGGATCTGGCGAAAGGCTTCATCAAGGCGGACATTGTCAGCTTCAATGATTTCAAAGATGTATTCAACCTCCAGGAAGCGCGCACAAAAGGGCTGGTCAAGCTTGTCGGCCGCGAATACATCATCCAGGAAGGCGACATCATAGAGATCAGGTTCAACGTATAAATTTTCCCGTCTTCGGAAAAATTTATTTGGGGACATCGGGGTCAAACTTTAGCTTTGGTGTTTTAGTTGATTGCGGAGCATCATCTGCGAAATTCGCAGACTCCCCTGCTCCCGGAGTCGGGAGAATTCGTCGTCGCCGGTTACCTGAAGACCTCACGCTTCGAGGTCAGGCTTGAATCAGTCGATCAGCTTGCGTTGCTGCACTATGACTTGCCCAAGCAAAATTTTACTTTCCATGTGCCATCGTGCAGACAGGCCATGATGCAACTCTCTGGCGAATCGCACTGGCACCCTATTGCCTGCCAAAACATTTCCATATCTGATTTAATCCTGCAGAGTGTTTGACGCACCGAGTCACTGGATCAATTATTGGTGCCCGCCAAAAAAACAGTTGCCCGGATTTGTTTCTCACACATTAGGTATTTTGATTTATGCATTGCAATAGACTAAAAAAGGGCTATTATATGGCATAGTGCATTACAATAGACTAAATAAGGGTTATTAATGAAAATAGAGACGACATATAAGGAATGGGAATCCGAAATAGGGCGGCAACTGCGTACGCTGCGGATTCGGAAGAACATAGACCAGCAACAGCTTGCGGAACAGGCTGGAGTCGCGCTCAACGCTGTAAAAAATCTGGAGTCCGGCAAGGGGGCGACACTCACATCCATGATCAAGGTGTTATGCGCCCTGGAGCGAACTGAGTGGCTAAGTACCCTGGCACCTATGGTCTCTATCAGCCCGATGCAAATGTTGAAATCCAAGGTTGTCAGACAACGTGCATCCCGTATCAGGAAGGTGACAAATGTATAAGCCGGTTTCAGTCATAGAGGTTCGTGTCTGGGGTAAGACTGTCGGCGCGGTGGCGTTGGATCCCAGGCTGGGCTATTATGCGTTTGAATATAAAAAAGACTTTATCGCATCAGGCGTTGAACTGGCACCGTTTACCATGCCGCTGTCAAAGGCCGGAGAGCCGTTTATTTTCACAGATCTGCCGGAGCTTACATATAAGCGTTTACCGGCATTGCTGGCGGATGCGCTCCCGGACGACTTTGGAAACAGCCTTATCGACGCATGGATGGCTTGGGAAGGTGTTGACAAGGCAAATGTCACCCCTCTCGACCGTCTGGCCTATATGGGGAAGCGGGGCATGGGAGCTCTGGAGTTCAAGCCCGCGCGCAGTAATCCCGCCGGATTAAAAAGCACCGCCCTCAAGCTTTCCAACCTCATTGAAAGCGCCCGCAGCGCCGTACACGGGCATCTCGGAGAAGACCATATGTCCAAGGCGGCCCTGATGCAGATTATCCAGGTGGGAACCTCCGCAGGGGGTGCAAGAGCCAAAGCCGCCATCGCCTGGAATCCGAAGACGGAAGAAATACGGTCTGGGCAGTTCGATGTGGATCCCGGGTTTGAGCACTGGCTGCTCAAGTTCGACGGCATGGGGGCCGACAAGGAACTCGGAGGCTCCCAAGATTACGGCCGCATTGAATACGCCTATCATCTGATGGCTCACGCCGCAGGAATTGCCATGTCAAGTTGCCGGTTGCTGGAGGAAAACGGCCGTGCCCATTTCATGACGTTCCGCTTCGACAGGGACGGCAACCGGAAACATCATATCCAGACCCTGTGCGCAATATCGCATTTGGATTTCAAACAGAAAGCAAGCCACGACTACAGCCAGCTTTTTATGGTGATTAAAAAACTGCAGTTGGGATATTCCGCACTGGAAGAGGCGTTCAGGAGAATGACTTTCAATGTCATGTCGGCGAACTGCGATGACCATGCCAAGAATTTCTCTTTTATCATGCGGGAGGGAAAGGGTTGGCAGCTTGCCCCGGCGTATGATGTGACGCACGCCTATAATCCCAAGAGTGAGTGGACGCACCAGCACCTGATGTCCGTCAACGGCAAATTTGCCGGCATATCCGAAAATGATCTTCTGGCAGTTGCAGAACGGTTTAACATAGGCACGGCCGAGAAGGTTATAAAACAGGTAAGAGCGGCAGTTTTCATGTGGCCTGATTTTGCTGCGAAGGCAAAACTCAAAGGCAATGAGATCAAGAGCATACGTTCAGACCATAAACTGTTGTAGCAAATAATCCCTCTTCGTGCTCTGTGCAATATTTAAGGGAACCTCTAAAAATTCGCATATGGCGCGAGACAGGAGATTATGGAGAGCCGGCATCCCCCTTCGCCCGAGAGCTACGAGGGGACAGGAGGAGCAAACGCCAGGAGTAGCCCCGTTGCGGGCTGTGACTTGATTTGCGACGATGGCGGAATTCGGATAATGCTGCGATAACCGGCCAATTGGAAGCGGAGATGATGATATTGATGGATAAGGCCATTCATGCAACGGAAAAACAGCGGGAGGATATGCTGGAACTGCCCACCTCATCCATTGACTTCAGCCGCTCGCTTCGAAGCTGTCAGCGTTATGACACGCTGGAGCCATGGCGCGCCAATCAAGTCTATTTCCGCAACATGGATCAACTTGAATTGGCGAGGAAAATCAAGGAAAAGGGGAAATGTTGAAGCGTTACAGCGCCTGCGCTTTTCCGCCGACTGCTCGATGGCTTTCAATCCCAGCGCCATTCCTGTCTGGCTGAGAGCGGGGGGATTGTCCGATCGAATTGCTCCCGGGAAGGCTCACAACACTCATTTGAAACTCTGAAAATTCAGCAGTTTTCAAGTTCCCGGTGAAACAGTGAGAAGGCCTTCGACGTGTTTAAAATGGCTGTCCATTGTCGCCAGATGTGCGCCGTTTTCCATGGTGCATGCGGCTATCCATATGTCATTTGTCGGTATTGGCGTGCCGTTCCTCTGAAGCTGCTCCAGGACTGTGCAGTAAAACTCTGATGTCTCAAGGCTGATGTTCAGAATTGTGACACGCGGAGTCGCAAGGAATTTCCGAAAAATAGACAGGTTGTGCGATTCTCGCGAACCCCGTCTGAATCCGGCAAAAAGTTCTCCGGCAACTATTGGACATATCAGAAGCTCTTCGGCTTGGCGCAATATGGATGAGGACCATAGTTCCCCGGCAAGCCCGCGGCTGTAGACATTGGTATCTAGAAGGACTTTCTTCATTTCCACAGCTCCCTGTCTATGTTCCGTTGTTTGGAAACGGATTTTTCGATGTTCCGGACGTCCGCTTCATTCATTGTGCCGATTAAATCATCCAGGTCATTGTACTCCTGCGGTTTGCCCTCATTTTTTCCGAGAACATCCTTTTCGATCAGATCGACAATAAAGCGATTCATGCTTTTATTTTCCAGTACAGCCCGTCTGCGGACTTTTCTTACCGCCCCGGACGCAAGCCCTCTTAAAGTGATTAATGACATGTCGATCCTCCTTGATAGCATTTAGTAATGTCAATATGATAGCATAATATGAATGTCAATGCAAGTGGCAAGAAAATCCGGTTTTGCCGGAAGGCCTTCCCATCCCCCTGATTCCATTGGCTTGAATATCCAATATCGAACACGGAATGTCCAATAACGAAGTAAAGACTAAAGGGAACCTCTAAAAATTGGCATATGGCGCGAGACAGGAGATTATGGAGAGCCGGCATCCCCCTTCGCCCGAGAGCTACGAGGGGACAGGAGGAGCAAACGCCAGGAGCAGCCCCGTTGCGGGCTGTGACTGGATTTGCGACGATGACGGAATCAATAAGAATCTGTCTCCCTGCGGGTTGCGGATCTTTTTGGCTCAAGAAATAATGTTCTTCTCTCGGCGTATCGCTTGATACGCCTTCGTTCAGAAATTCTTTTTGAGCTTTCAAAAATCTTCCGCAACGCGCCATATGCGAATTTTTAGAGGTTCCCTAAATGCATTTAGAATTAATTTCGTTGGATGTTGGGTGTTCAAACAAGTTCATTTTTCCTTAGCTTGATAGGTATACCCCCGACTCCTCTTGATTATATCCCCGCAATCCAGTCATCCAGCAATCCATTCTTTATAACTGCATCTATTCCTTATGTGATTGATTTTATGTGCTTGTGCCCGTATTTTAACCGAACGGGAAATAGATTTTAATTTAAATTTGTCATAATAATACTGGCGGCTGAAACATGTGCGGAATAGTTGGAATAGTCCATCTTGACGGAAGTCCGGTTTCTCCTGTGATGCTGGACAGGATGAATTCCGCAATCGTCCACCGCGGTCCTGACGGGGAAGGCATATGGAACAGCGGTTCTGCCGGTCTGGCGCACCGCCGTCTTTCAATCATCGATCTCGCAACCGGAAAACAACCGCTCACAAACGAGGACGGGACAGTCTGGATCACCTACAACGGCGAGATCTACAACCATTGCGAACTTCGCAGAGACCTTGAAAACAAAGGCCATGTCTTCAAAACCAAATGCGACACGGAGGTTATCGTCCATCTTTATGAGGAGTATGGCCGCGACTGTGTCCTGTTTCTCAACGGCATGTTCGCCTTCGGAATCTATGACAGCGTCCGGAAAACCCTTCTTCTCGCCCGTGACCGCATGGGGCAGAAACCCCTCGTGTATTTCCATGATTCCAAAAGGTTTGTCTTTGCAAGCGAACTTCAGGCCCTCCGAAAACATCCTGACATGCCGCGCGAGATAAATCTGCAGGCGGTGCATGACTATTTTTCCCTGCAGTATATTCCGCATCCTGACACCATCTACAATAAGGTCCGCAAACTTCCCCCGGCCCACATACTGGAAGTCAATCTCGAATTCGGCAAAACCCGCCTCACGCGCTACTGGAACTGCAAGTTTGACAAGAAGGGGAATATGAGTTATGAAGAAGCCAAGAATCTCCTTCGCGAAAAGCTTGATGATGCCGTAAAAATCAGGCTGATGTCGGACGTTCCCCTCGGGGCTTTTCTTTCCGGGGGGATAGACTCGACAATCATTGTCGGGCTGATGGCGAAACATTCGGCCATGCCAGTCAGGACTTTCACCATCGGGTTCAAGGAGGGCAAATACGATGAACGCGGTTTTGCGAAAATCGCAGCTGCGAGATTCGCTACAGACCACAGCGAAAGAAGCGTGGATCCGACCGATTTTTCACTGGTGGAGAAACTCGTGGGATATTATGGCGAGCCGTACTGCGACGCTTCAATGCTCCCGACATATCTCCTGAGCCAGTTCACAAAGGAGAAGGTGACCGTCGCCCTCAGCGGCGATGGCGCGGACGAGATTTTTGCAGGTTACTACAGGTATCTTGTGATGAAGTATTCCCAATTTGCGGATTACATCCCGCTGTCCGTCAGGAAATCCATATTCGGCATCCTTTCCGGAATTATGCCTCCAAAAACCGAGGAGAGGGCTTTCCTGGGGCATATCCACAGGATCCTTTCCGCGGCATCATCGTCACGCGACGGGAGATATGTGGACATCATAAGCCGCTTCAATGAAAAACTCAAGATGCAGGTTTACGGTGAAAGGTTTTCGAATTTCAAGGCGCGTGAAACATGCGAATACATAAACGCCATTTATTCCGGGACAAGTGCCCATGACCCGATCGAAAAACTGATGGAGACGGACATACAGAGTTATCTTCCGGGCGACATCCTCACCAAGGTCGATATTGCCTCGATGGCATGTTCGCTTGAAGTCAGGAGCCCCTTTATGGATTACCGTATCGCCGAGCTGGCGGCTTCGATGCCCCTTAACTTCAAACAGGACGGAACCGAGAGGAAACATGTCCTGCGCGAAGCTTTCGCAGACCTTATCCCGGCGGAACTGCTGAAAAGGAGAAAACTCGGATTCGGAGTTCCCCTCGCCTCATGGTTCAGAAATGAATGGGCGGGGATCCTCAGGGAAAGACTGCTCGAAGGGAAAAGCGTTTCTGAAAGATATATCAGCAAGACTGTGGTTGAAAGACTCATCGCCGAGCATCAGAAAAGCAAGGCCGACCACAGCTATCCGCTCTGGGCACTGCTTGTTTTTGAACTTTGGTTGGAAAAACATTATTAAAAAGCATTTAGCATGATATGGTAATGATCGGCCCACCTGTATGCTTTCTTGGAACATGCCCTAGCATTTACCGCTAATATATTCTGAATTATTTGGCATTTGTTTGTAGTCAAGCCCGTAATGGCTGTGGAAATTAGGTGGCTCCGCCAAAGCAAACTTCTTTGTCAGGTGCTTTTATCTGACTTTAAGGGAACTCTAAAATTGGCATATGGCGCGAAGCAAGAGGCGACTCCGTCGTATTCCAAAGCGCAGCCAAGCCCTAGTCGCACGCCATAGGCGAATAAACCTATGGCGCCGCCGGAGGCGGGTAAACCTGCGCACTCCAAAAGATTGCTTCCCTACTTCGCCAAGGCTTCGAAGAACAGGTTAGGACGCAATCATTAAAGACAAGGAAAATACAATTTCCTATACGATAAAATTAATAAAATAAGGATTTTCATGAAAATTTCACTCGGGAAAAAAAGTTTTGAAGCAAGAAGGGTTTTCTGCATAGGCAGGAATTATTATGATCATATAAAGGAACTACACGACGAAGTTCCTGAAAAACCCGTGATCTTCATGAAACCAGAAACTTCCCTTGTCATGGAGGGCGAACAGATCAAGTTCCCCATGCACGGGAGGGATTTCCATTATGAAACTGAAATCGTCCTCCTTATCGGAAAAGAGGGAAGGCCGGATACTGCGAAGAAAGCCATGGAACATATTGCCGGGGTTTCGCTCGGATTTGACCTTACAATGCGGGATGTCCAGAGATATCTTCTGCCAAAGGGGCTGCCGTGGGAACTTTCAAAATCCTTCGACCAGAGCGCACCTGTCGGGAGATTCGTGGAAAAGGAAAGACTCAAGGATCTGAATGACATCGAGTTCTTCGGGAAAGTGAACGGAGAAGTAAAACAGCACGGCCTGTCAAAAAACATGATAAACGGATTTGATGTCCTTGTCTTTGAAATCTCCAGGGCATGGAAACTTCTTCCCGGCGATCTGATTTACACCGGAACTCCGGCGGGAATAGGTCCACTGAAACACGGGGACCAGATAATCGCAGAGTCTGCGTCCATAGGGTCTTTCTCCTGGAAGCTCATCTAGGTTTTTCCACTGCGGGGAAAAACAAATCAGATGTGAATGGCTATTTTCCAGATATGGCGGTAGATTAAAACCCATGTCATACATTGAGATAGTCAAAGGGGAAAATACGGGTCGGACTTTCCGTCTGCCCAAAGAGGCTTTTCTGGGCAGGACATCGGACAATGCCATCAGCCTCCCTGACACGAATGTCAGTCGCCGCCATGCCGTAATTCATTCCAAAGAAAGTTATTTTGTCATTACCGATCTGGCCTCATCCAACGGCACGTTCGTGAATGGGAAAAAACTACCGCGATACGAACCCCGTCCACTCAATGACGACGACAGCATTGTCATCTGTTCGACGACAATGACATTCCACGCCGAAGGCAAAATCCCCAAATTGTCAAAAAAAGCAATGTTGATTGCAGGCATCCTCCAGATTTTCAAAGGTCGCAAGAAGCATGATAAAAAACTCATCCCCGCAGTTGCGATGAAATCAAGTACCGTGGAGCAAGTCCCTTTCCATTTTAAACAACAGGACCTCAAGGGCATTTCCACAGTAAAAAAACAGATTCATGATATCGGATCACTTACAATGGTTTTTTCCTCAGAGACCCGGACTGCGCCGGTGAGCGCGGCCATGGACGCCTCGTGCAGTTTCCTTGACGGTAAACCGGAAGAAAAAAATTCCGCCGGAGATCTTCCAGCAGCGCTCAAACGCCTGCAGGCGATGGTGAGGGTTTCCAACAACCTCAGTGCAATCACAAAACCTGAGACTCTCCTTGAAAAGATAATGGAGAGCATATTTGATATTTTCCCGCACGCAGACCGCGCCTTTATCATGCTGTATGATCCGGAAAGCGGAGAGATGATTCCGGAACTGGGTCGTTCGCGGGGCTCCAAAACAGGCCAGGGGGAGTTCCCGGTCAGCCGCACAATCATCAATATGGTCATGGAGAAAAAACAATCCATACTCTCATCGGATGCGATGAAGGACGGACGGTTTGAAGCGCAAATGTCCGTCATGAACCTGTCGATAAGATCCCTTATGTGCGCCCCTTTCATGTACAAGGAAGAACTGCTCGGAATCATCAGCGTGGACAACATGTCCGGACTCCATTCGTTTGTACACGAAGATCTGGCAATGCTCACCTCCATTGCCGGGCAGGCGGCCATTGCAATTAAAAATGCAGACCTGTTTACAGCCATAGGCAAGGAGACGGAGGTGCGCGCCAAACTCTCCCGCTATTTGTCCAAAGATGTCGTCGAGGGTGTCATCGCCGGCACAATCCCCTTTCACATGGGCGGTGAAAAGAAATACGGTACGGTTTTTTTCTGCGACATCGTCGGATTCACAGGCATGGCGGAAAAACTCAGTGCCGTAGAAGTGGTCGGAAAACTGAACCGCTATTTCGCCTTCACCACTGAAATCATAACCCGCAACAGGGGAACACTCCACAAGTTCGGCGGCGACATGATCATGGCCTTCTGGAATGTATTGTTTGCCGACGAACATGCGCAGGAGAATGCAATCCGGGCCAGCATCGAGATGCAGCAGGCCGTCTGGCAATTCGACTGCGAATGCAACAGTTCAGGACAGCTTCCGGTATATATCGGCATAGGATGCAACACCGGCGAATTCGCCGGCGGAAACGTCGGCGGCGAAGACCGCATGGAATACACGGTCATCGGCGACAATGTCAATCTGGCCCAGCGTATCGAATCCCTGGCAAGCCGGTGGCAGGTTTTTGTCACCGAACACACCTACAGGCCTGCGACATCTTCCTGCTCCGCAATAAAACTTCCCCTTGCACAGGTGAAGGGCAAGACTTCATCCATCCAGATATACTCGATCCGGGGCATACGGAACTCGGACGGAATCATGCTTCTCAACATCCCCGTCCATATCCTTGGAGACACTGGCGCGAACATTGGCGCAGGAATGTTAACCGAGTGCCGGACAGCAAATAACGACCTCGATCTAGTCCTGTCATCAAATGTTCCGGTACAAAAGGGCGCAAAACTCACTGTGGAGTTTGATATCCCCGAACTGGATGGAACTATACGGATGGATTCTAAAGTCATAGCCGCCGAATCTTGTGACGAGACGACAGCGTACAATGTCGCCCTCGGGAATTGTTCAGGAAAAGAAGCCCTCTCCTTTTTCAAACCCGGCTTCTGCATCGAATCAAAAAAGACCTGGGACCAAATGAAGAGACATTAGGGAACCTCTAAAAATTCGCATTTGGTGCGTTGCGGAAGATTTTTGAAAGCTCAAAAAGAATTTCTGAACGGAGGCGTATCTGCAGATACGCCGAGAGAGGAACATTCTTTCTTGAGCCAAAAAGATCCGCAACCCAAAGGGAGACAGATTCTTATGAATT
>CAMCYE010000069.1 GCA_945883805.1 Victivallis vadensis
CGAGACAGGAGATTATGGAGAGCCGGCAAGGAGAAAAAGTCAGGAGCAGCCCCGTAGCGGGCTGTGACTGGTTTTGCGACGATGGCGGAATCCATAAGAATCTGTCTCCCTTTGGGTTGCGGATCTTTTTGGCTCAAGAAAGAATGTTCCTCTCTCGACGTATCTGCCGATACGCCTCCGTTCGAAAATTCTTTTTGAGCTTTCAAAAATCTTCCGCAACGCGCCAAATGCGAATTTTTAGAAGTTCCCTAAAGTTAAATCTCTGAGCCAATTGCAAAACCGGCTTTTTGTTTGTAATCTCCCCGAGTGGAAAGAATATGTCAACTCCCGTTAAAAAGTGTTTTTGCAAACGGCTATTCACGGCCGTCTGCAAAAACACAGGAGGAGTTTGTCCGGGGAATAAGCCTTATCCGTAGATTGCCAGGTCCCCGAGTTCTTCTTCGATGCGGAGGAGCTGGTTGTACTTGCAGATGCGGTCGGTCCTGCTGGCGGAACCCGTCTTGATCTGCCCGGCGTTGGTGGCGACGGCAATGTCTGCGATCGTCGTGTCTTCAGTCTCTCCGGAACGGTGGCTTACAACCGCGTTCCATCCGGCTCTGTGCGCCATTTCTATGGCGTCAAGGGTTTCAGTCAGCGAACCTATCTGGTTGACCTTTATCAGAATCGCATTTGCCGATTTCTCCCTGATGCCTCTCGCGAGATATTCGACATTTGTGACAAACAGATCATCTCCGACAAGCTGAACCTTATGGCCGAGCTCGGCTGTCAACAGCTTCCAGCCTTTCCAGTCGCTTTCCGCCATCCCGTCCTCAATGGAGTCGATAGGATAATCAGAGACGAGTTTGCCGTAGTACTTCACCATCTCTTCGGAAGTCTTCACCATGCCCTTTCCGGCTTTCTTGAAGTTGTATTTCCCGTTCATGAAAAATTCGCTCGACGCCGGATCCAGGGCTATGCATACGTCGCCTTTTTCCGATTTCCTGCCAGGTTTGTAGCCGGCCACCTTGATCGCCTCCATGATTACATCCAGGGCATCCTCAATCCCTTTGAGGTTGGGTGCGAAGCCGCCCTCATCGCCGACGGCGGTGCTGAGACCGCGTTTTTTCAGTACCGACTTGAGGGCGTGGAAGACTTCAGTCCCCATCCTGAGCCCTTCGCGGAAACTGTCCGCGCCGACAGGACGGATCATGAATTCCTGGAAATCAATAGGGGCGTCGGAATGGGCGCCGCCATTGATTATGTTCATCATCGGAACGGGGAGCCGTTTCGCATTTGTTCCGCCGATATATCGGTAGAGCGGAATGTCGAGACAGTTCGCAGCAGCCTTTGCGGCGGCCATGGAAACGCCGAGAATGGCGTTCGCACCGAGGTTCTTCTTTGTCTTGCTGCCGTCAAGATCGATCATGGTCCTGTCGATTTCGATCTGGTTCATCACATCCATCCCCTTGATCTTGGGGAATATTTTCTTGTTCACATTGTCAACGGCTTTGAGAACCCCTTTGCCGAGATAACGCTTTTTGTCGCCGTCCCTCAGTTCCAGAGCCTCATGTTCCCCGGTTGATGCGCCGGACGGAACCGCAGCAAGACCTTTTGTGCCGCATTCAAGAACTACTTCAACCTCAACGGTGGGGTTTCCGCGCGAGTCTAGGATTTCACGGGCGTACACATCGTAAATTGCTGACATCTTTCACCTTCTCCTTGTTAAATAATAAATTGAGTCTAATATTTTCCGAGACTGAAAATGTGGCTGCATTAAAATTAACTGTTTTACCGGAACATGCCAATAAACAAGAAAAGTTTTTACAGTTTTATCGAGTCGGAATGCGGAGTTCGCGGGTTTTCCGGAATTGCCGTTTTGAATCTGTCCGCCGGAAAACTTATCCCTTTTCGCGATATCCTCGCGAAAACCTATCTCGGAAATCAGAATCCGGACTGGCCTGAATACATGAGGAGAACCGCCGAGCTGAGGGCCGACCCCATCAAGCTTTTGCCTTGGGCCAAAAGCCTTGCGATATTCGCATTTCCCCTCAATAGTATCCCTGTCAATGAAAATTTTCTTCCGCAGACTGATAACGATGAATTGTCAGGATTGGTTGCCGGATATGCTGGGAGAATAGATTATCATTCTTATCTAACGGAGAAAATTTATATTTTTGCAGGATCCCTGCAAAAATATCTTGGCAAAAATTTCGGTGTCGAAATTTTTGTTGACACAAAACCGCTTGCGGAAAAATCACTCGCTGCATTTTCAGGCCTGGGTGCCGTAGGACTCAACTCCTGTCTTCTCTGCAAAGGCGAGGGGGGCGGGACATGTCTTGGCGTGCTTGCCATGGACATCGAACTGCCGGAAACGGAACCTGTTGATTTTTCCGCGCCATGTTCCGCCTGTGGAATATGTGTTGACAGATGCCCGACCGGAGCCATTACCGGAAAACCCGGAGAGTTCAAATATAAGAAATGCCGGAGTTATCTGACCATGGAGAAAAAAGGAGTTCTTGAGGAGGATGACAGGAAGAATCTTGGAGAATGGATTTTCGGATGTGACATCTGCACTTCGCCCTGTCCGGGAAGCAAAATTCCTCCGCCTTTGAAAGTGGATCTGGAATGGCTCCTGCTCGAGGATGATTCGACTGTCGGCAAAATAATCAAAAACTCCGCACTCTCATACCCGGGGCTGAAGCTCCTCAGGCGCAATGCCGTCTGCGTACTCGGCAACAAACCCTCCGCCAAAGGGAAATCAATTCTTGCGAAGTTCGCAGGCTTGGCAAATGCGAATTAGGGGAATTGCAAATCTGTAACCCCTCAGACTTTATGGCGCAAAGTGGCAAAGGCACAAAGCAGAATTGGCATAAGTCAAATAGACAAGCTCAATATCCAATCCCCTGCGGTATTTCCATTTCTTGATTTAATCGTCTGGTACTTTTGTTGTCTTCTGCTACTCTGTGCCTCTCTGCCTCTGTGCCTCTGTGCCTGCCTCCTCCATTGGCGGGGCCTGAGCCTTCACCAATTTTTCATGAATTAATCAGGCTAATGACCGTTATCGTATTGAAGGAATTTCGATTTCAATTATATTACACGCTTCAATTCGGATTGTTTCCGACTGACCACTGAAAGACCGTGGACTGACGACTGATTATGCGCCCGTAGCTCAGCTGGATAGAGTATTTGCCTCCGAAGCAAAGGGTCGCGCGTTCGAATCGCGCCGGGCGCACCATTTTTTTAGCCTCATTATCGAAAGGTAGTGGGGTTTTTTCTTGCCTTTGCATCTAGGGCTGGGGCTGCAGATTGCTTGATGTCTGTATTACTCCTAAAACGATTACTGGTAAGACAGCGGCGGATATTGCCAGGGATTCAGGAAAGACCGGGCTGATGGACATCGTAAGACAGTAGTTTATTTGTGGATCTGTTCTTGAGAAGAAAAGACGCCGTCTGTCTTTTTATAAAATGATAAGTTTTTCAACGGGCAGTCGGAAAACTTTTCTTCAGATAATTCATGCCGCCCGGAGCGATCACTCCAGCTTTATTTTCCATGTTAAAAATGCCCGATCTGATTCGATTTCGTTCATGAATTCCAGCGTATATGCGCTGGGATTTCCGGCATTTGCTTCCGGTGACAGCGTCGCGGTGATAAACGAATAAAATGGAGCTCCCTGATGAATGCTTCGGATGCCCAGATTATGTGCTCCTGTTGGAAGGAGCTCATGAAGGGGAACCCACGCTGAAACCTGCCCCGCCCAGACGAACTGTTCTTTTGACGGTTCAGTCTTGACAAAGCCGTTTCTGCATATCCAGCCGATACGGTTGAAATTGCCGTCAGTGTCAAAAGTTCCCAACTCAAGGCTGTTTTCGTATAGATCCCAATACAGGGAATCCTCATATGGTGTATTCAAAGTTAGAACTTCCACCTGGAGATGTAGTTTTTTGGCCGATTGCGGTTCATTCCGCAAATGTTTCTGATGTTCGACAACCTTCAGATGTTCAAGGTTGGCGGCATCGAGTTCCGGATAAGGCATTGCGTAGGAATCCAGAGACTCTTTTATCAGTTTCGGTTCCAACGTCAAAAGCCATCCCGCCACACCCAGACCCTCTATTTCAGTAGAGAACACCTTGTCCTTATAAGCGGCCGGAATGCCAGGAGAGGTTTGTTCCGGGCGGCACAGCCAGGCTTTGGACTTGCCGATGTCAAATCCGGTCTGCGCCCAGTCAACCTCGGTTCGCACCGTACGCGCCTGTCCGCTGAAGTTGGTAAGAATCAGAAGTGCCGATTTCTTATTACTGGTAATCATCAGATAGCCACCGGTATTCTTGTCGGCATGGGACAGGACACCATGACAATTGTAATCGTTGAAGATGCTCAAATCGCGTTCTTTCCGGAACATCCCCCACAGCTTCCAGAGCGGGCGCAGATAAGCATCGTTGATCCCTGGCTCGCCGGGGTGGGAGAGCGAAGACGACTTAAGCTGACTACCCAGTGGATTGTGCGGGAATTGCCCCGTGGCCGCCAGGAACGGAACCATTTCTGCCGTACCGTATTCCGGGAATGCCGCAGTCCACATTGAACCGCAGCAGACAAACGCTTCGCTGAAATATTCATGTTCTGTCCGCCCTTTGATCAGCATTCCCCTCTCACCTTCGCCAGACACATAGCCGTCTATGTTGCCTCCGGTCATTCCCAACGCGGAAAAGAATGGACCGGTATGCGAGAGGAATATCCCGTCTTCGCCGACCCGCTCTCGATAACGCCGTATTTTCAAAAAGTGTTTGCGGAAAGCGATGCGTCCGCCCTGGAAACGTTCGTTCGGCGGTATCGCTTCATGAATCGGACCGCCGTAATCCATGTATAATCCGTCTTTGCCTTTTTCCAGCAATGAGTCGAACCAGTCGCATGACTCTTCGGAAGCGGACAGTTCGTCGCCGCGGATATAGACCGCAACTCGGATATTGTGCTCTTTCGCCTGTCTCAGCACACGTGAAAATTTTTCAGCATCGTAGGGCGTTCCACCGTTCTGCGGATCAAGCCTCCAATTTTCATGGGTTACAAGAACATCGGGATCGGCTGCGACGATTTTTTCCATCTGCCTGTGATCCGGATAACGCAGATAGTTGTCAAAATAATGATACATCTTCAGAGGAGGGAAACGCCTTGTTGTTGGAGCCTTGGCGATAATCCAACCCCACTGGTTCTGCCATTGCCAGGGCCGCTGTTTACTGTGGCAGATGTCTTTCTGGAAATTCCAGTTAAGCTGAACAGAATCCTTTCCGTTCCAGACCACGCTGCTGGCATTGTCATTCGGTTTGCCGGAAAGGGAATTCTGGCCTTCCATGAAAAATTCAAGATACACCCCCGGCGCTTTCTTCCGATAGCAATTGAAATTCACTTCTGGCACGATTTGACCGTCGAAACTGCGGTCTGTTCCGGAGTCAATAAACCGGGCGGTGGCGATTGTCTGGATGAATGCGCCGTCCACACCTGACGTTGGGCGCGGGAAGAATCCCCAGCGGACATCATCGAAAGCTGCGGTTTTCACCGGAGTACGCAGTTCAAAGGCTTTGATGTCCGGTCCGTTGTTGTCTTCCACCATGAAAAACGCATTGGTGAATGTTGTGCCGTCCGGCCAGAACTCATGCCGCAGCGACATTTGGAATTTATCCATGACTGTGCCGTCGGCATCGGCCCACAGCAGTTTGCGGAACTCCAGTCGCTCTGCTCCACCTGCAATTGGATAATGCGAGATTACGCAGTCATCAGGAATGAACGGGCTCAACTGCCGTCCGTCGCCCAGCGTTATCAGCAATTGCGGCCGGTCGTTTTCAATAATCACCGTTTCGGCGCCATTGCCTTCCTTTAAAACAACCCGTGTCGGAAATCCGCCACACTCTTTTCCAAACTCCGTCCTGACATCATCCTGATTTATTAAAATGGGAAACTTATTCATAGTGATCTCCTATGCTTCATTCAATCTTTCAGCTCTTTATTTCATTTTTTTGATTTTAAAATCACATCAGAAAAATTTCTTTCCCCATGGATATTGGATTGAGCCTGCGGGAATCAAATCATTGCCGAAAATTTCCGGCAATATCGATTTTACAGGGAACATTGGACCGAGATGTTTGAGTCCTTCGGCATATGAAACGCCTGCGCCAACCCCCCAGATTCTTGAACGTGCCCGCTTCTCTTCGACGTACTGATTCATTGCTTCGTCGCCCAGGAAATTGAATGTCCTCATTGTTTATTGAAGACCCTGTTCTTCAATTTCCTCCAGTTTGACATTTCGGAACATGATTCCGGCGTCTGTGGATTTTGATTCGATTATGACTGATGCATATTTAGTTCCGACCCACCAGCGTTTAATTGAGGCTTCGGCGACTTCTCCGGCAGGGATAATGGCTTCTGTTTTCTTCCAGTCTGCAGTGAGTGGAACTGCTACACCGCCTGCATAAAAGTAGGAATATCCGGCAAAATGTTCGCGCACCATGGTCCCAGCCGGATAATTTTTCCCGCACTTTCCAGTCAAGGAGACTTCAAAAACTCCGTCTTTTTTGACAATACTTTTTATTGTCGGTGTAATATTGTTATTGGGGAGGTCGCTTTGGTCGCTTTTGACGTTGAATGCCACCAGCGAAATATTCTCGCCTTTCCAATTGCCCATATCCTTGAGCGTGATTGAAGTATCATCCGCTTTACAGTCTGAGGCAAGTTCAGTTTCCGATCCTGGATTGATGAAGATGCTTCTTGCTTCTATCTGGCGTTTTTGAGCACTCGATGGAACAATCCCGAATCTAATCTGGTTTGCTTGAGAACCCGGAATAAGTTTGAATTCTCCTGACAGCCTGTACTTTTTCGTCGTATCTACCGGAATGGAATCGAGGTAAAAATAACCGCCGCGTACCTGTTCCTCTTTCCAAGGCATTATGGTGAATTCACCGTTCTCGCATTTTAATTTATCCCCGTTGTAAAATCTCGCCTTGTTGTTCGCTTCAAGTTTTACAGGTTCTGCCGACACGCACAGGGAGATAACTGCGACGCAGCCTATTGTAATGATTCTTTTCATTTTCTCTGACCTTTCCATTATGTTGTTTCTTTTGTCCGGCAAACTATTTCAATGCGTCTGCGTCAGGGTAGTGTTTTACTTCAAAAGACTTTAGTAATCCCGTGAAGTATGGTTTTTTCCCATGGCGATTTAGCTGGGCGCTGGGCCCGCCGAAAGCGGTGTACTGATTGTATAAGCCGATACCCTGAATCGGATAACTGAATATTTTTCCGTTGTTGGAGACAAATATCTTCTCTCCGTCATATAAAAATGTTATTTTCTGGTATTTGTCTTTTTCCAGTATGAGGCCGGTGTCTATTTCATTTACTGAATAGGAGGGAAGTTCCATATTCGCCGGAGTACGGCAGATCCAGTGCAAATGGATTTTTCCGTCGATGATCAATGCGGATAGACTTCCCGCTTGTACTATGCCGTTTGAAAAAAGGATTTGGTTTTCTTCTATTTTCTCAGGTAAAATCTCCATTGTCATTGTAAATCCTGCCCGTTGCGGCACCATGGTGTTGGAAAATCCAATATGGGTGCCTCGTGCCCCGTCGAACTTAAGCTGCCATTCTCCATCTTTAAGAATCCGGTCCGGAAAAACTTTATCAGCGCCATTGGGGGCATTATCAAGAAACACTCCGCTCATGGTAACATTACCTTCGAGTCCCTGGAAGTTTGTGGCAACTGGAATAAATCCTCCCAGAACCCCGAAATATTCCCTTGCGCCTGAACAAGTCAAAATTCCGCCTTGTTTATCAGAAAGGTCATATTTCAAGACTGGAACTCTTTCTTCGGCAAGTTCGAGTGCAATATGCTTATTGGTTGTTTCCGAATAAACTTTGACTGTACGCTTTTTTCCGGATTCCCTGCTGCAGCGCGCGTAGGGTTCACTGTAAAAAACTTTACCGTTTTCGCTTACGACACGCACGTATGCCACACCGTCCGGATTGTTGAATTTGACGGCGGCGTTGAATTTGACCTCTTTTGTGTCATAAGGCAGTGGTTGGACCGCCGGGCGCGCATTGGCCTCCACTGAGAATATCAGACCGTCTTCAAAAAATTTACTATTGATTCCTTTTTCTCCGATTTCAACAAGAGGCAGCTCCCAGTCGAATTCTTCCCAGCGATGCTTGCCACTGTTGCGGATTCCTTTTACTGAGAACATCGCTTTTTTGATTTCTGACTTTTTAATGGAGAAATACTGCGGGACATCCCACCAGTCGCAACGTTCGTTATTGTACGGTTCAAAATCTGTGCGTTCCCCTGCAGGCTGTGAAAAATCCACTTTGTTTTGTGTTTGTCCGAATCGGTTGAAGATTTTCAAGGAAGGCGCTCCGGTAACTTTGTACTCCAGGTTCGCCAAGAGTCTCGGAGCAGGGCATAAGGCGAGTTTTTTTATGCGGAAAAGGATTCGGTCACCATCATTCTGCAAAAATTCATTCCCGGGGTCGTAAGCATAGAGTTCAATATTGTCTTGAAGCACTTCTGCAGTTGCGATATTATCATTGCCTTTGAACAAAAATTCCACGCTGTCAGAATCGAAATTTACTTTGTCTGAAACAGGCTGCAAGATGTTTCTCAAAGGAGTACAGTAATATTGCATGTCTGCGGTGGCCGTACGAAGTATGGTAAAGGGTAATCCCTTGGAGATGACTTGATTCATGGAATTATAGCCTGTGATTGTTAATTCCGGACGCAACGTTCGGCAGTCTTTGAAGTTTTCACTTGCAAGTTTGATATTGTGAGCGGTCATCTTGGCTGAATCAAATTTCAGCAATTCCGGAGTTTTCCAGACGATTACCCCGTTTTTATCCCTAATCCTGAGTTCAACTGTATACTGTGTGTTTTTGACTCCATCCGGAACATTCAAGAGCTCGATATGGAACTTTGTGCCGTAAACTATCTGATGACGCTGGCTGATGATGAGATTGGGAATAGACGTGTCGTCGCCAGGCATCGGAATCGGGGCTTCCTTTTTCATCTCTTTCATGAAAAAACTCATGATTCTCTGGGTCGACATCGGTTTGGATACTGACGGCTGGAATCCTGTATCTTCATTAAGCTCATCCCATTCGGTTCCGATAAAGAGGTCAGCACCGGAATTTTTCCATATGCTCAGAAAATCCCGCAATGTTTGAGTGCCATTGCGGGAAAGCGACTGTGCCCCGTAATAAGAGGTGTATCCGACTTTGCCTTGAATCGCGAAAAGCTTTTTGCCGTCGTATTCTTTTTCGGCAAGGACGCTTTTATAAATAGGCACCATTACGTTGTCAAGGGAATCCGGATCAAGATTTGTGTAGTTGTCGGTATTGAATGAACCGATATACAATCCGTCGCAGAATTCAAGATATTGACGAAGATATTTCTGCATCTCGACAATCAGGCTTTTCGGGAGCGTGTGATGTTTATAATAAAGCTGCCCGAGAAATTCGCCGTTTATAAGCCTGCCTTTGGCGTCTTTTAATGATAAGAAATGCATCTGCGGCAGAAAAGCCACCTGGTTATTGGTGCGTTTCTGGAGATCCTCGATATATTCTTTGAGTTTTTCAGGCGGCAGATTGTCGATGACATAACTGCCTATGACTATTTTACCGTTAAAGCGGAACGTATAGGGATTGCGGAGCATTTCGTCAAGTTTGATCTGATCTATTTTCATATAGGACGGATCCGGCGCGACTTCAAAAAAAACATTGAATTCTCTTGTGTCTGGTTTCAATTCCTTCGCCGCATTGTAGACCGGCATCATCGTGCCATTGTATTCATGTGGTCCGGGCCATGCGAAAGTCGCGTAACCATCAAGCCCGCTCAAACGATAAAGTTCCATCGTTTTCTTATAGCTTTCAAGATTTCTCCGGCTCAGGTCTCCTCCTCCAATGCGTCTGTTGTTAAAAAGCGGACGGTCGTCAAATTCATAACGTGACTGGAACAATTGTCCGGAATACTTTGTCTGGCTCCTGACAAAAGCGCGGGGTGTTTCCAGCGCCGAAGTTCTTCTGGCCACTTTCATTTCATCAAGCATGGCCCTGCCTTCGGCAAAATCTGCTTCAGAATATGGTTCCGCTGCGGAAATTTCACTTGAAATCAAGCATAAAGCGCCCATTATAACGGTAAGAACTGTGCCTGTAGTTGTTTTGATGAACATTCTTTAACTTACTTTGATTATGCCGACATAATACTTGATTTGATTAATAGTTCCAGAAGTATTTTTTAGCCGGATCTTTCTGAATCCTGGCCCATGAATTTTTCTCATAAGAGACGTGTCCGTCCGCCCAGAGCATATTGGCTCCGCCATTGTGACGGTCATGAAAATTTATTGTTCCAGTTCCCTGATCATTGACGATGCAATAGGAAATCTTCGGTTCAGTGACACTGTCACACGAATCCACAGTCAAAAATGTTGTTTCCGGATGTTTTAATTGCATCAGTTTCACGGAATTATACATGCCGGAAGCACCCAAGAGACGATAGCTTCCGCCAATGTAATAATAGTTATAGCCGTAATTGCTGTAATAGTAGGAAGAAACCGAACTGCTTCTAGATTCTAGCAGATATATGTTGCTCAGCAAAACTGCAGAAGGGCACATATATGATTTTATGTTGAGATTATAATCACTTTTGAGCGCCCAGGCCCAGTTCCAGATGTTGGTGGAGATTGCGACATCCATCTGCCATGGCGGGAAGAAATTACTGTTATCGTCCAGATACATGATCATTGTCGTTCCTAGCTGCTTCTGGTTGTTCATGCAGATCGAGGCCTTCGCCGCCTCCTTTGCCTTACCCAGTGCCGGCAGGAGCATGGCCGCAAGAATGGCTATTATGGCTATGACTACGAGGAGCTCGATGAGGGTGAAATTAATTACGAATTTAGGTTTGATGACCGACGACTGATGACCGACGACTGACGACCGAATATCGTCAAATGATTTACAAATGGGGTTTAGTTTCACTCCGTGCCGAGGTCTTATAATTTTCGCACTCATTTCAACACCTCCGTTTTAAAATTAAGTTTTAATTGAGTAGGGCGGTCATTTCCCGATGTCAAAAGGAATCGGGATCTGCGACACTGGCCGCCATCTTGTCGGGCTTCCGCCTTCGCTAAGATGCTTCCCACTTCGCTGGGAAGCTACGAGGGACAGGCCGACGGACAGGCTGCTCATCAATAACCCACAATATTCGGAACAATAATTCAAGACACGCTAAAGCCGTGAACTCCAACAAGATCACTGATTCCCTTCGCCTTGTTCCTTCTTTTCATTAAATTGTTTACTTCGATATTCGAATGTTCATCTCAATAAACTTGCATGTATTCATTATATCAAATAAATTTCATTATCAAAGGCTTTGCACTTGTATAATCAGGCGATTAAATTGTATATTATTCCAATGAAGCCGGAAATCATAGAATTTGATTATCATTTCGACCTAGGGAATCCATTCAGGGTGGATAGTTACTTTTGCAAGGCATCTCGGGAGCCTGTGATTCCAGACATGCATTACGCCCTCCATATCGGAATACTGAAACGCGGGAAATTAACCAGCTGCATAGGTGGTTTTGCAAGGGATATCCTTCCGGGCCAATTGTGGTTCATCGGCGCATGGGAACCCCACTATGCCGTAGAAATACAGGAAGACTCTGAAATAGTCCTCTGCACAATTCTAATGGAAGGACTTGGGATTGCAGCCCCTTTCTATAACATAAACTGGCTCTTGCCATTTATTGTTCCTCCTGAGTCAAGGCCCCAGGCAGAAGATCGGGAATCAAGGGAGACCGTCTTGAACATAGCCAAGGAGATTCTCCGATCCCTTGACTCCGGATTGGATGAAAACCAAACGAAGTGCGTGCAATGGCTTAAAATCCACGAGTTGCTGCTTTTCATTATTTCGAATTCAGGCTTGAATCGAGGGAAGAATGCGGACGGCGGGGAAATTTTCATGAGGATCATGCCGGCAATAGAGCTTATAAGAACCGGGAACCATCAGCTATTGTCTCTCGGAGATGCGGCGAAGGCATGCGGTCTTGGCAAAAGCCGGTTCAGTTCTCTTTTCAAAAAAGCCACCGGATTATCATTTGCCAAGTTTGCGATGAGTTTCAGGTTGAGTGGTGCCCTGTCTGATGTGAGAAATACCGACCTGCCATTTAAAACCATTGCCGAAAAATGGGATTTTTTCGATCTGAGCCATTTCCACCATCTGTTCCGGCAGCATCTCAAGCATTCCCCACGCGAGTTCAGGGAACTGTACAGGAGCCTGCTGCGTCGCAACTCCTGAAGTTTTAAATTAGGCGGCCAAAGCGCCGCAACTTTTGAACAACCGAATATCGAATTATGAAGTAAAGTTCTTCCGCATATTTGATAAGTTTATTATAAAATAATTTAACTTTCTCATCTTCTATTTCCTTAGAGAATTCACCCCTTGTGAGCTTCCGTTTCCTGGGTCCAGATTGAGCGCTCTTGTCTTTCTTAGTTTTAGATTGCGCAGCAAAAACATCTTTGCAATTGATGGGATTTTTGATTTCTCCCATCTGCCTGCCGCGCAATTTTCTATGCCTTTGCAATTTCCGTGAATATGAATGTTTTTACGGATTCTTCAGATAATTTCCCTGCCACTTGGAATTCTTTCATTCATCTATGCGGATTTAGTTGGGAAACCCGTGTTTTTCATCCTTATTTATTTGACTTATTCTCCATCTCGGCCTATGTTCCAGCCAGTTTCCAACCAGGAACCTTCCAATCCGCCACCCTCTTTTCCAAACTCCGTCCTGACATCATCCTGATTTATTAAAATGGGAAACTTATTCATATTTTTATTTGGCTTCAACTAAATATACGTCTTTCCAGAGACCTCCGCCGCCGCCTGTATCAATGACTTTAACAGTCAATTGACGTATCCCTGGCGAGAGGGGGTTCGGCAATTGGACATAAAATGGTTCTTTCCATAATTCCGAGACATTGCCTGCCTGGTGTTCGCCAATAAGGTTCCCATCGAGATACACCCAGGCACGTTCATCGGCTCCGCCGAAGTAAAGGGTCAGCGGATGTTCTGTCGCCGGGATATTGATCGAAGTGCGATACCAGCCGATACCGTCAAAATCCTTGAAGCCCTGATTTTCCCAGAAGTCGCCGGATTTTATCGGACTCCAATTCTGGTCTGGATAATCCATCGCAAACCATCGTTCGGATTCACCTGAATTTTTCTTGTCAGGCGCAAATTTCCATGGTGTTGAAAGACGGGAGATAATGCGGTATTTCTTTTTCATTTCCGTCAACGCTTCGGAGTCGTCTAGTGTCATCTTCAACGATTCACGCTGTGATTTGACCTGGCTTAGATCGTAATAACTGGTGACCAATTCCGGCGCAATCCTGTTGATTGCTTTCTCAAGACTGTCGAATTTGGTCATGGCCGTCTGATAATTGGCTTGGGTGATATTTTCAAGGAATTGTTTGCCTGCGAGTACTGCCGCGCTGTAAGCGGTAATATACTCAAGGTTCTTGGCGTTGTATGCCACCGCTTTGGCCGCTCGCGGCGTGTTAGTCGCCAAAGTTTCGGCTTGCCTCTGAAGTTCCTCCAGGCGATTTATCTCTTCCGGAGTAAACGCTGGGATGTTCTTGAACACGAATGGCACATAGTTTTTGTGATCTGCAAAAGATTTCTGGGTCAGTTGGAAGAACTCGAGCATCGGAGTCGCAGCCGGACCGTATAAATTAGTAAAATAATCTGTCTTGAATGCTTCAGTGTCAAACCATGGATCCCATGCCAGTCGGGCGGACAGGTAGAATAAATAACCGTTAATCCCCCAGGTTTCGGCACTCTCCTGGTACGACCCGTCAATCTTATTCAAAGCAAAGTAGCGGAAGTCATCTATTGCGGCTTCTACGGTACGAAACTGGTGGGTGAATCCGGTATAGTTGTAGGTATAAGCGATAATCTGTCCTCCGGTTAGTTTAATCCATCCCTCAATCTCGTTACGTTGCGCTGTCCGAAAGACGGCATCGTCTGGGTTACCATCGGAGTAAATGCAGTATTCAATATAAACGCCTTCGGCGGGGAATACCCTGTCCGGAAGAGTGGCCGTAGTGCTGTAGGCGTAAGTAACTATTTTCCGATCCGGAAATTCGTCTTTTATGGCATTATAAACCGCATTAGCCAGATAAATATTGCGGTCTGCGTCAAAACCGTTGGCATATCGGCGGTGGGGAGCCAGCAGATTCAGACAGTTGTCGCATTGACACCACAAGGTTGTGCCGTCTTCCTGTTTCACCGGGAAAAAAAGGATCTCGGGATTGGCTCGGAAGTATTCTCTGGCCTGTTCGGCAATATGGTTGATTACTCCGGGATTGGTAGTGCATAATTGTGCGCTCTGAAATATGCGCTTGCCGGAGATGCGGTCTAACGGATAGAAATCAGGGTGAGCCACATAATATTTCTCCGGGGGAAGAAAATAATGAAAATTATGACCCCAGAAAACTGGTGTCTTGATCCGTCCGCCGCGTTGCCGGTAAAAAGTTTCGACATTGTCGCTTTGACGGTTGCGATCATCGCCTGCTTTGATCAAACGTTCCAATTCGACATTGAAACGGTTCTTGACATTCCAATCGGCCACAACGAGGAGTTTTTCATGCGAGGTGTTGCTGCAATAGTGCATACAGCGGTAATTCATGACGGCTTCCGAACGGTCGGCAAAAGGTGGAATCCGCAGCATGGGTTTAAGCGGCACCACCTCTGCGAAGTCGAATGGCATGAAAAATCTTATCCCGACAGCCTTCTCCAGGAAATCATAGACTGCAAATGTCAGGCTTCTCGAATTGTTGGCCGTAATGGTAATCCTTTGGCCGTTGCCATTACTGGTAAAGCCGTCGTTTTTGAGCGATGGGGTTTTGATTTCAAGGATAAAAGCCGAACCGTCTTTGGGCTGACTGTTGACAATGTTGAATTCGGCACCGGTTGCCCTGCCAAGATATTTTTTCAGTTCTCCGGCCGCAAAGTCCATTACCGGCTCCCGCATTTCCGGAACGACAATGACCCAGTCGGTTTTACCTTCATCCGCCAAGATTAGAGGTGTTTCACTATTATCTTTTGAGGCAATAACACTTGCAAATTCATACGGGGGGTGGGTAGGATGCTTGGCGATATTGTCTTCAATCTCAGAGATCTGTTGCTTTTCCGCCAGGGTGCTGGCATTTTCAGCATCAAAAGCTATATCATCAATACTGACAGGGCCGGGAACACTGGACGCGAAAACAATACTGGTCAAAACGCCGCCGTCACTTAAGTTCCGCTGGGAATTTTTCGAACCTTTTGTAAAAATAAAACGTCCCTTTCTGGCTTCTGCACGGTCGCCGGTCTTGTCCGTTATATTAAGTCTGAAAAACTGCCATTCCGGAGTTAAATCCACATAACTGATGAATTGCTCCCACTCGTTCGGAGTTGCACTTTTAGTGATAAGTACTCCAATCTGACGGGTCTGTCCGTCAGTGCTTCTGGCTCTGAAGGACAGCGATTTGTGGTTTTCAAGACTTACTGTTTTTAGCAACTGTCCAGCTACCCAACAACTGTTGACCGGGGACTTTTTGTATGTGACGTTCAGCGCGTTGTCTTTGATCTCGAACCCAGCGAAAACAGCGCTACTGTCACCCTGTCCGATCCATTTTATGTTCGGTTCTCCATTAAAATCCTCAATAATGGTTTCTGCCTGCAGGCCATGGACGACAGCCGTGAAACACAAGGCGATAAATAATGACTTTAACATATTTTATTTATTGCCTTCAATTTCCAGGATCTTTTGCTTGCTCGCCAGTGTGCTGGAGTTTTCAACATCAAAAGCTATGTCGTCAATACAGACAGTGCCGGGAATACTGGACGCGAAAATAATACTGTTCAAAACTCCGCCGTCACTTAAATTCCGCTGGGAATTCTTTGATCCTTTAGTAAGAATAAAACGGCCCTTGCTGGCTTCTGCACGGTCGCCGGTTTTGTCCGTTATATCAAGTTTGAAAAACTGCCATTTCGGAGTTAAATCCACATAACTGATGAATTGCTCCCACTCATTCGGAGTTGCACTCTTGGTGATAATCACTGCAACCTGACGGGCCTGTCCGTCAGTGCTTCTGGCCAGGAAGGACAGCGATTTGTGGTTTTCAAGCCTTACCGTTTTCAGCAACTGTCCATCTACCCAGCAACCGTTGACCGGGGACTTTTTGTATGTTACATTCAGCGCGTTGTCTTTGATCTCGAACCCAGCGAAAACAGCGCTGCTGTCACCCTGTCCGATCCATTTTATGTTTGGTTCTCCATTAAAATCCTCAATAATGGTTTCTGCCTGCAGACCATGTACGACAGCCGTGAAACACAAGGCGACAAATAATGATTTCAACATATCCCCTCCAATTTTCGCTTAGATTTTTTGTTTTAACAAGATTCAACTCTGGAACTGATTTATTTGCGGAATTAGCGCTTTTACCTCCTCTCGTAATTTCAAAATTGCCTAATCAGAATGCAGGAACGGGAATACCGGCAATATTCAGATACTGGACGATACGCATGTTATACATCACTTCATTCATACCAGGCTTTACTGTACCCACATGTCCGTCGGCAAACATCCCGTTGGCATATTTGCCATGAGTCAAATATATTCCAGAGCTGCTCGCCCGGAAGATTTCAAAGTAGCCGCTCTGCTTAGGCCAGTTGACATTTGATGATGAGTATGAGACATCGGCCATCAACAGGAATGACTCCGGGGCAAGCTTGGTACCTGTGTTGAAATTGTACTTATCTATTTTCCATAGGCTCAACAATCCCATTGGGGTGGTACCGTCGGCACGGAAAATGGCCATCGGGCTGTTGGTTGAATTGGGACTGCTTGCGAAAGCGCTATTGATTACACCGTAGATTCTATTGTCGTCAACGTATCGCTCCGGGGCCCTGGCCGGACAAACTACTGCACTGCTTTTATTTGGCATGTAGCCTGTTGTGCATAGGAACCCATACCACCCGTTGTAACCGGGATCGCGATATGGATAATAGTCTGGGACAACATC
>CAMCYE010000070.1 GCA_945883805.1 Victivallis vadensis
GCGGGTGAAACTTTTGCGCTGCTGGACAAATTTGAACCGGCACAGAAGATTATCCTGCGGTCAAAAAAGGCAGGAGATAAAATCATCGCCCTCAGGGTGCAGAAATTAAGCGATGCCGAAGTGGCAGTTGCCACGGCCAAAGATGAGATGGTCCCCTCCGTGATCACCCATAGCGACGGATACAGCAATTTTTACATCGGAAAACTGAAAACACCAGCGGAGTTCGTCCAATTAATCGACACTGCAAGCCTGGGAAACCTCTATGAATTTGACTGGTGCGTAGGAATAAGCACCTCGGTCAATTATCCCAGCAAGGTGGCAAGCAACTTCTGGTACAAGAAAAATTATTATCGGGCTGGAGACAAAGTGGCAGGGGAAACCATTGCTAAGCTGATTGCCGAGGGAAATGACCCGGTGAAATTAGTCATGGACGAATGCAAGAAGCGTAATTTAAAGCTCTCTCTGACCTTTCGGGCCGATGCCTGTTATCCTTCCCCTTCCTCGGGAATGAATGGGAAATTTTATGATGACAATCCGCAGTTGAGGCAAAAAAACACCGAGGGCGTGCTGTCATCCGCATTAAGTTATGCCTATCCCGAGACGACAGCCTATTTCATGAGTATCTTGAAAGAGATGATTGCCTATAAGCCAAATGCCATAGTCATTGAATTCCTCCGCCATCCACCCTTCTTCGGCTACGATGCGCCGCTGATCGGAATGTACACTGAACGCCACGGTAAATGCGATAAAAGTGATTTCATGAACGAGAAATGGCAGCAGCTCCAGTGTGAAATCATGACCGGTTTCATTAAGGAATTGCGCAATCAAATTGACCAGGTTGACCCCCAGATGAAACTTAGGGTATCCTTCGACGAACAGAGCTATTATCAACAAGGGCTGGATGTGGCAACTTGGATAAAAAATGGCTGGATCGACATGATCTCTCCCGGAATCTACAATGTCGGTTATGAAAAATATTTCCCCATCTCCCCATTTGTGCAGATGGTAAAAGCTTCACCCCGCCCCTGCCTCATATTCCCCCGTATCGAATGTACGGTTATGGGATCAGATCCCACACCCGCCGAAGAGCAGGGTCTAATCAAGATTGAACGCAAGAATTTATCGAACAACATGCTGAAGAAATTGATGATAGATTTTCTCCGTGACGGGGCTCAGGGGATACGCCCCTTTAACGGCGGAAATCATGTGGTCGCGCAGGCAATCGCAGATCGTTCCGGTTTGCAACGCTGGGCTACATTTGAAATGCCATTTTTAGACATCCGCGCCATTGGCGTTGAAAACAATGATAAATAAATGAGGTCAGTATGATTTTTGATTTGTGGAAAAATTTTTCCCAGTATGGAAACATTATGCCGGAGGCGATAGGTGTGATTGAGAAATTTATGAAAACCGCCACTCCAGATATGGAAGCTAAATCCTATCCATTGCTGGGGGATTCGGTCAAGGCTTCGGTCTTTCCATCAAAGACCGTCGCTCTGGATGCCGCAGTTTTCGAAATTCACCGCAAATACATTGATATTCAGACTATGCTTATCGGTGTCGAAGAGAACTATTATCGCCCATACCAGGGGTTGAAAGTCCGTCCCAAAAATGAAGTCTTCAACCAGGAGCAGGATTACCAGCTCTTCGAGGTGGATTTGCAAAACGCCCTGCATCTGACCCTTGGTCCGGATAAATTCGCCGTTTATTTCCCTGATGAGGCGCACCTCACCAGTTTGGCAATAGGCAATGAAAGTCAGCCGATTAAAAAAATCGTCTTTAAAATAGACAGAAATTTAATTAAGCACTTTTCTGAAAAGGAGAACAAATCATGAAGAAGGACAAAGGTTTAACTATTATGCGCAATTTTGAGGACAAGACGAAGTTTTCAAGTCGCAACTCGTTAATGCTTATACAGTTCACATTAATTGAACTATTGGTGGTTATCGCTATAATCGCAATTTTGGCGGCCATGTTACTACCCGCTTTGGGCAAGGCCAAGGATATTGCAAGAAGAACCGAATGCCTGTCCAACCAGAGACAATGCGGACAAAGCTTTATGTTCTATAATGAGGATTTTCAAAAATATATGCCGATCATGATATATAACAGCAACGGCACTTATAAGTTCTGGTCTGAAATACTCGACGACGGCGGCTATTTGCCCAACAAAAACGTCGCCACCTGCACGTCATTTTCGCCCTGGCAATATGTTGCAAGGAACTTTACCTATGGGATGAGCGACGCGGGAGGGGATTATCTCGCCGGCACTTATGTCATTACCGCAGCCGCCGCGCCGCGCATGTCGGTTGTCGTCACACATAACATCAAATCGCCCTCCACCTTTTTCTTCCTGGCCGAGCCAACCAATTACTATGCCACCGTACCAGCAGGATATCCAGACAGTGTTATTGGTTTTGTCAGTGTCTATGTTTTGGGGATTACGATTCCCACAACGTCTTCCCGGTTTCCCGTACACTTCCGCCATGTGAAAACCGCAAATTTTGTTTTTGCCGACGGACATTCCGCCTCCATGACCATGCCAGAGTATATAAATGCCGCCCGCTTACGGGCGGACGGAACCGCTTCAACCAAAATTTACGCCCGCGATGCCAGAGGCATGCTTTACACATATAATTATCAATAAACATTTTAAAGGAGTATTCATGAAGGAATTCAATGCTGAAATGCGCCGTGCCCTGACCGGACCGGTGGCGTCGATACCAACCCCATTCTTAAGGGATGGTGAAATAGACTATCCGACAATCGGAAAAATGATTGATTTTCAGATTGCCGCTAAACTCAAAATGATTTTTCTCACCCCAGGCAATAGTCATTACAACTGCATGAACGAGGCTGAAATATATGAAATGTGCCGTTTTGTGACCAAACATACCAATAAGAGGGTACCGGTTTGCGTTTGTAACTTTTCCCAAGGAACTAAGAGGACTTTGGATTTTGCGAAATTCGCAGTTGAGTGTGGCACTGATTTACTCCTCCCATATCCCCCAAACTGGGCGAACAGCATGACGGCTGATACCCTGACGGATTACTATGTCGAGGTGGCTAAAATCATTCCACTCATGCTCATCTTTTCACCTCTTGGCGGAAATGACGGCATCACCAGCATGGAGAAAGCCCTCGACCGCACGGATAATATTGTCGCCATCAAGGATGACAGTTGTAGTGCAATTTCCCGCAAGATGACCATAGCCTGCCGGGAGCGCTGTGCCATTTTCGCGGGCGGTCAAAAACAAAATTACTTGAACATCCGTCCTTACGGGGCCGACGGCTACCTGTCTACGATTGCCATGTTCAAGCCGGAAATCGCCTGGAAATTCTGGAATGCCATTACGTCGGGCAAAGACAAAACAGCCATGGATATCGTCGAAAAAATAGACATGCCGATGTTTGAGTGCCTGATCGGGTTGCCCGGTTCCTTTGATTCGGGCATCCATGCGGTCATGGAAATGCATGGATTCGGCAGTCGGGTACGCCGGGCGCCATATTATAATTTAAACGATCAGGAAGTTGAAAAATTACGGAATTCATTCCATAAAATGGGGTTGATTTAATCATGCTTAAAAAAGAATTTATCAGTCCGATCTGGTCAGCGGCGCCAACACCTTTGCTCAATAACGGCGAATTGGATGTTGAGTCGTTGAAACGGCTCACCGAACACCATTACAAAATGGGAATCAGAGGAATTTTCATTGGTGGAACTACTGGGGAGGGACCATTTTTACCTCGTCGCATTATTCGGGAACTGGCCATATCTACGGTAGACGCTGTAGCGGGACGGATGGCGGTTACTTTGCAAATCACCGACAATTCCGCAGAGCGGATGATTGACAATATCAGTTTTTTCGGAGATATAGCCATCGATGCGATAGTCATCGCCCCCCCTTTCATATCCTTGAATGCAACCCAGGATTATCTCTACGACATGTATCGCCAGGTCATTGAAGCCAGTCCCTGCGATGTCGGGATTTATCACCGAAACACCCCTACCGCACCCAACGGGGAGACCCTGTCACGTCTTGCCGAGCTACCCAAGGTGGTAATCCTCAAAGACAGCTCCGGCAACGTAGACGATGAAAAGTCAATTTTAAGCACCCGGGACCGTTTACGCGCCACCAAGGATTTTTATGCCTATTGCGGAGCTGAATTTGACTGTCCAAAGGCTATCCAGGCCGGTTATGACGGCATGATGATTGGAGGGGCGTGTTTCAATGGGCGAATGGCAGGTAAAATTGTCGAGTTAACGCGAAAAGGCCAGATCGTTGAGGCGAAAGCCTTACAGTTACGTATGAACAATCTCATGTACGATGTTTTCGGCGGCAAAGACATTCACTGCTGGCTGGCTGGACAAAAGCAACTATTGGTTGAACTGGGTATTTTTACGACCAATAAGTGTGTAATGAACTACCAGCTGGACAAAGAAACAGCTGAAAACATCAAAATTGCCGTTAAACGGGAAGAGGAGTTTTTATAAATGCGGTATCGTGAAAGCGGTGAATTACATAAGGATTTTCATGGAGCGACCAACACGACTGTGGAATATATTGCCAAAAATTTTGGTGAAAAGGCTCTCCATGAAATATTCTTTAATGTCGGTCAAAAAGTCTATGAGTCCATCCATAAAAAACTCAAGCAGGGCGATACCGGCGAATTGATTGAACATTGGAACTACTTCCTTACCCGTGAAAAAGGAATCTTCAAGATCACCGAGAACCCGGATGAGATTGTACTTGAAGTGGATGAGTGTCCAGCCGTCAAACAACTGTTGAAACTTGGACTCACCCCATCAAAGTTTTTCTGCTGTCAAACTACGATGGTCAATGAAGCCATGTGTGAAAGTACCCCTTTTGAGGCTAAAACTGAAATCACCGGTTGTGGCAAATGTCGCCAGACTATTAAAAAGCGGGGTGCATAATGATTCCCAGCGATCATTTTGTACGATTTTATAATGAAGTCTTTAAATTCCTCGACAAGCAGGGAGGTGACGCCCTCGAAAAATACTACTTGGAAATCAGTCATCACCAGGAGTTGCACTGCCTTGAACTATTTAAGACAAAAGGGCTGCAGGGAATGTACGACTACTGGGAACATATTCGCATTGAGGAAAACTGCGATCTGACATTGGATTTACAGCCAGATTGTCTGATTCTGACCATGAATAAATGTCCGAGTCTCACAAAAGCCATGGACAACGACGCCGGGCTTTGTCTGAAATACTGCGACCATTGTCCGGGCTGGATGATCCCCTTGCTAAAAAAGGCGGGATATGACTGCCAATACGACATAATCGACCGTCAAATACCCAAGTGCCAGTCAAAAATAAACAAGAAAAGAGGTTGTCAATGAGAAATTTTCTTTTGGGGATTTTATTGGTTTTATCCGGTGCGTTAACCGTACAGGCTGCCGAGGGTGATTTTGAGCAAATCCGTTCATTGGCGGGATGGAACAGTTGCAATGGGGTGGAAGACCCCTTGACAGTCCCTCTTGGCAACCTTGGTTCGGGCGATAAAATAGCTTATCCTTGGAAACCCCACTATATTGGGATGGAATTGCCCCAGGTTTCCCGAGTGAATCGGATTGAGTTTGATTTAGTCAGAGTCGCTACCGACCGCTTTGACAAAAGTTCGAATGCCGATGTAAAATTGGAGATCCTCTACAGCGACGACAACAAGACTTACCAGAAGTACGCGGGTAAGTTTACCGTGACCAAAAAGACTGCTATGGTCAATAATGAATCGTGGGAATATCTGGTTGTCGGCGATCTTGATTTCAACGCCAAATATGTAAAACTCTACACTCCTTGGGAAAAGCCCTATTACGTCTTTGGCTATTTAGAAAATACCATGCAGAAATCGTTGAGAGCCTATAGTACCAAAGACTGTGAAATAGCCAAATTCAAGTTGCCGTTCATCATTGGCGATCAATTGCAGGTGCCCCTTACCTTGAGCAAAGGCAATGCTCCGGCCGGCTATGTCGTCCAAGTCAACATCATGCCGGGACTCAAAGGAGATTCCGATATTCTCTTCCAAAGTAAATTGGAAAAACTAAAAAGCGGAACAAGCAGTCTGAAATTCGACCTTTCCAAATATCCGGTGGGTAAAATCACTCTGCAAACAACTGTCACCGACGGCAAGGAAAAACCCACCATAATTCTGGAGAATTTAACAACTGCGCTTCTCACCCGTGGCATCAGCACGTCTAACGAGCTGAAAGCGGGCGAATACCGCATATTCCAGGCAAGCGACGCAAAAGGGGCTGGCGAATGGACCAAGGGCGTAGCCAAAAGCGCCAGAGGCGAAATTCCATATCTTCAGAGCAATTCGGGGAAATTGGAGTTTAATCTGCCGGGCACAGGTCGCTGTGCAATTTATATTGGCATAGTCGGCAATGACAGCAAGCTGAATTTAGCAGTCAATGGACAGAATCATCCAGTCAGTCTCGAAAGGATGAACCCCTATTACAATACTTCTAATGTCTGGGGCGAAGGTTTTGTCGGCATCGTTGACTTAAGCAACACTGCAACTGCGACTTTGTCTGCGGAGACCCTCTCCAGGGTCACCTACCTAAGGATTCAAAAACTCACCTCGGCTCAACAGGCGTTATTTGACAGCAATATACCGAATGTCCCCACAGTTATCGGGCATGAGGATGGATTCAGCAACTTTTTTTTCCGTTTAACCGATACTCCAGAGATCTTGAGAGACGTTATTTCCAAAAACTCCAAGGATTTTCAAGTGAACTCCTTCGACTGGTGCATCGGTGCAACCACCGCCGTCAACTACAAGTCCAAAATCGCAAGTAATTTCGGTTACAAAGGAGAAGGCTCTCTGGACGGTGAAAAACATGCCATCAAAGTGGTCAACAAGATGATTGCCGACGGGTTTGACCCGATGGAGATAGTGATTAAACAACTGCATGATGACAAGTGCCAGGCCAATGTGGTAATAAGGATGAATGCCGTCTATCCTCCACCACACGATTTGGCCTTGAATGGTAAGTTCTACGATGAAAACCCGGGAATCAGAATGAAGGACATCAATGGAAAGGTCAGTCTTTCACTAAGCTATGCATTCCCGAAAATGCGCCAGTACATGGTGGACATGGTTAAAGAGATTCTCGAGTATAATCCCGATTGCATCATGCTGGAATTCATGCGCCATCCGCCGTTCTTCGGCTATGACCAGCCGCTGATTGACCTTTATGCCAAACGTTACGGCAGTTGCACCCCAAAGGATTTCGGCACGGACAATTGGAGAAAACTGCAGGACGAGCTGATGACTTCGATGATTAAAGAGATACGTCAAGTTATTGATGCGAAGTCACCAAAAATTCAACTCCATGTATCCTTTGACTTCCAGGATTATAAAAAAGACGGTGTAGATGTCGTTACCTGGACTAGGGAGGGTTTGGTAGACGCCCTCTGCCCGGGACGTTATTTGCAGAGTGACAGAAAACTTTTTGATCTCGCACCCTTTGCCGCAATGGCGAAAACCTCGCCTCGCAAGTGCGTTCTTATTCCTCGAATGGAGGGGTCCATAGTGGGCTCAGACACCACTCGCGCCGAAGAATTGGGACAGGAGACAATTTTGCGTATCAATGTGGCTCCAAACCAATACCGCCAGATCATGAGCGAGTTTATCAAGATGGGAGCTGTAGCTCTACGGCCATTGAACGGGGGCGGGGACAGGGAAACCTGCTTGGCCTTGGCTGACCGCAAGGGGCTGGCACTGTGGTATGAATTCAAGTATCCCGTATGCGATTTTAATGAAAGTGTAACCTTTGAAGGAGATAAAAAAAAATGAGCTATAAAACCGTTTTAAGTCTGAACTCCAAACGTGAAGTCATTGCTGGCAGCGAAAAGTCATTGATCGATGCCATCAATCGTGGTGCGGATTTGCGCATCTACACTGAATTCAAATATGAAGAACATATTGAGCCCGGTTCTCCCAACAAGGAGTTGGTCAAAGAGGTTTCTGACTTTCGGGTAAGCTATCTGATTGATAAGCGCCATGTCGCTGCGATTATGAACCTAAGGATGCCGGTAAATCCCCCAACGGCGTTTGGCGACCGTCCCTCATGGTCATTTTTCATGTATAACCAAGACGGTCAGCAGGCGATTGCCCGTCCATTTTTAGATCATCGAGTAACGGAATCGCCATCTGGCCCGTGTCCCATAACATCTCCCGCAAATATGCCAAAATATCATACGCTCAGCTGTTATGACGATAATTCCAATGCGCCATGCCATAATTTCATCTACGACTTCGAGAACTTCGGTTTTATTGTCCAAGACAACTGGACTGAAGTTTTCGCCCACGATGAATTTGGCAAAACCATTTCCGGTTCATTTGACGCCTTTATGGAGGCCTTCACTGCGGGTGCCGACATGAAAGTCGGGATCAAAAATCTTTTCAGTGAGGGTAAGAATCAATTGGATTACGAGATTTTCACCCATTGCGGGGCTGGTTATTATAATACCAAAAGCCGTATTTACTGTATGACCACTCAGCCCACTGTCGTGGTCGAGCCTGCAATTCCAATGGTTTATAAGACCAACAACTGGAGCTGTGGCAATCTCTTGGTTCGCACCGATGGTGAGGTTGAATATTGGTTCTACAACCCATACACTATGGAATATGCAAAAAAGCGCACCCGCGCCGCCATGCGTTATTTTATTCGTTAACTCGGAAAAGGAATACCGAAACCCGGAAAAATGCCGAAAGGAGGTTCTTGCAAAAAAAAGATCCCGGGAAAATTTACTTTATGAAGCCAGACTATTACAAAACCAACAGGAGTGTGATATATGCTTAAAAAATTACTTATATGCGGTTGCATCGGGCTGAGCGTGCTGACAGTTAAGGCGTTTGATTCGTACACGGATGCAATGAAAGACGGAGAGGAAAAAGTAAAAGCCAAAAATTTTACTGAAGCGGTAAAAGCCTTTACTGAAGCTGTCACAATGGGCGGTGATGAAAGTCAAAAAGCCAACGCCTATTATTATCTCGGGGAAAGCCTGCGCGAAAACAAAATGAACAAAGAGGCCGTTGAGGCGTATGCAAAAGGAGTTGCCCTGGAAAATGCGGCACCTGATATTAGGGCACTGATGCAAACTAGGATTGGAGCAGTCTCTCAAGGATTTGGAAAAGATGATGAAACAATAGCGGAATACAAAAAGACTTTCGCCATTACTAAAGCCGACCCAGGCTATTTTCACGGTGCGCGCATCGGTATCGCATCTATTCTCTGCAAGCAGAAGAAATACGACGAGGCCATCGTGTTATACCAGGAAATAATAGCCGGTGTAAATGTATACGGACCTTATCTCAATGAAGCGCAGTTTACTGTCGGACAGTGCTACTATAACCTAGGCGACAAGGTGAAGGCAAAAGAGGCTTTTGAAAAAGTTCTAACCTTGAAGTCAGTTGATGCGGCATATAAGAAAAAAGCTGAAGATATGCTAGCAAAAATCGCCTCCGAGAAATAAAATTTAAACCAATAGATTCAATAGGGGGTTGATTACGCGTTTGACGCGTAATAACCCCTGTTTCCTTGGTTGCCTGTAGAGTAATTTTATCCATTAAAATAAAAAATTAACTCGGAGAACTTATGCAAATTGTTTCTGAGGGGATTTTATATGAAAACCCTAAACCATATCTTCACAGCATACAGGCGATGCACCCTTCCCTGATTGACCTGGGCGACGGAGAATTGATCTGCTCATATAACCTCGGTGAAGCCGTGGAGAGTATTGACACCCGCAATTACCTTTCCCGTTCAAAGGATAACGGCAACACATGGATATTTGAAAAAGAACTGATTGCAGGATTGTATTGCGGAAAGACAATTTCATCTACTGTAAGGATAAGTAAAGTTTCGGATTGGATTATCGGATTCGGGGCTGTTTTTTACCGGGAAAATCCGGAAGAAGGATTGCTCAACCATGAAACACTCGGTTTTGTCCCGATGAATCTTTGCACGATAGTTTCCAAAGATGGAGGACATAGATGGAGTAAGCCGGAAATTATTAAAACCCCATTAGACGGTCCGGCCTTCGAAATATGTCATTCGGTAGTGGAACTTCCTGATGGCAAATGGATTGTCCCCACTTCAACATGCCCGGGATGGAATGGAGAACTGCCCAATGGACATAAGGGAATTATACTGACCAGCCCAGACAAGGGGCGGACTTGGGATTATTCGGTAACTTTTGACGGTGATAAGGCGGGGGGAATAATTCCCTGGGAGCAGTCAGCCATAGTTCTTGACAATGGAAATATTCTAATTGTCACATGGTTCTATAACCCATCCACCGGAAAAAACCTTCCAAATCATTTTACCATCAGCAAAGACGACGGGAAAACCTTTTCAACGCCACGAACATTCGGCATAGACGGGCAGACATGCAAGATGCTTAAGCTTGAAGACGGAAGGATTTTACTGGCTTATAGGCGGAACGACAAGCCGGGGCTGTGGGTCAGTCTTTCAGAATTTGATGGCGAAAAATGGAAACATTTGAGCGAGTGTCCCATATGCGGATTTTCCTCCGGCATGAGCGGAAAAGGCAGAAGTGCGGACGAGTTGAGCGGGCTCGCGTTCGGATATCCGCAAATGATACAGCTCAGCGACGGCAGTATTTTTATGGCGTTCTGGTGTCTTGACGGATGGTCCTCAAAGATACGGTGGGTAAAATTGAGCGTAGGCTAAAACCACTACGGGTTTATCATACAAGTCTGTTTATTTCGACAAAAAATAAAGAAGGGAATACATGTGAATAAGATAAATGTTGCGGTGCTGGGGCTGGGTCAAATGGGTGCGACCCACGTGGAGGCGGCTAAAGAGTCGCCTTTTGTTGATAGGATAATCGGCTATGAGCCAGATCCCGGAAGGGCTGCTCTCAGAGGAAAAGAATTAGGCATAGGGAATACCAGTAATTTAGATGAAATTTTGGAGGATAAGTCAATTAAATTGATTTATATCGCGGCTGCCAATGAGGCTCATATGGAGCTTGCCGTGCGCTCGCTGAAATCCGGCAAGGCTGTGTTATGTGAAAAACCGATGGGCATAACCCTTGATGAAGCCAGGACCATAATAAAAGCTGAAAAGGAAAGCGGTTCATTTCTTCAAATCGGTTTCGAAGCGCGTTACTCCATGCTTTACATGAAAGTCAAAGAATGGATTGATTCCGGCCTGATTGGACGGCCCCTGAATTCCCATTGTCTCTACTATTGCAGCGAGTTTCACAAAAAAAATACCTGGCGCTCCAAAAGCAAGGGATCTCTAATAGGGGAAAAACTCTCGCATTATCTCGATCTGCCGCGCTGGTGGTTCGGGAAGAAAGTAACGGAGGTCTTTGCAATGAGCGCCCCCAACTTTGTAAATTATTTCAATCATCCCGACAATCATCAGATAACCTATAGGTTCGAAGACGGCGCAATGAGCAACTTGAATTTTGTAATGGGCATAGCGGAAAGCGATTTGGGAGATCCCCTTAAGGATATCCTGGAAAAACAATCTGACGACGGGCATGTTCTGAGATATATGATTTACGGAGATAAGGGCGCCATAGAGACAGATGTTTTCAGGCGGCGCATAAGACGCTGGGTTTTCTCCGACGGACCGGAAAAACTGGAAAGCAAGATTGTCGAGGAGATGAAATACGACAAGTCACAAGACTTGCTATATGGCCATAACGTCCATGGACAAAATCTGAGAATAGCTGAACTGGTGGCAAAAAACATGAAACCGGAAAACCCCGCCTCCGACGCATTTGAAACAATGAAGCTCTGTTTTGCCGCGGAAAAATCGTCTGACACAGGGAAACCGATTCTAATGAATGAGATTGCTGACAATTAAGGGAATCTCTCAAATTTGAGATATCAGCAAAATTTTAGAAGGATGAAATCATGAAAAAACTTAAAATTTCGATGTTGGGAGCCGGTTCCGGCTTTGTCATGAGCGTGGCCAATGAATTGATTACGCATAATATTTTCAACGGCAGTGAATTCGTGTTGCAGGATGTAAGTGCGAAACGACTGCGGGCCGCCGAAGAAGTGGTTTCCGGTATTTTAAAATCGAATAAAAAGATAAAGATTTCACTGAAGGCAACGACCGACCGTAAAAAAGCGCTTGACGGTTGCGACTATGTCATCACCTCGTGCGAGATGGACCGTTACGCCAACTGGGTGAAGGATTTGCGCATCCCGGCCAAACACGGCGCGCATCAGGTTAAAGGAGAGAACGGCGGCCCGGGCGGTATGATCCACGCCATGCGCAACATCTGCATGTTCAGGGAAATTTTGGCCGATATGGAAAAAATCTGCCCAGACGCCTGGCTGATGAATTTCACAAATCCAATGTCGATCCTGTGCACCTACTTCAAGAACTACTCACCGATCAAGGCGCTCGGCTTCTGCCATCAGGTGCACGGTTCGTTCGGTGTCATTGCCGAACAGCTGGGGATGCAACCCGGTGAACTGGAAGTCGTCTCCGGCGGCATCAACCACCTGAACTGGCTCTTTGACATCAGGAAAAAAGGAACCCGCGAAAGTTGCATGCAGGAGTTTCTCGACAAAGTAAGAGAATCCAAATACTGGAAAAAACGCTTTGACGTCGTCCCGCCGCAAATGTTCACGCTGGAAACCTTGAATGCGTTCAACATGTATCCGATTGGTTACGACGACCACATTATCGAGTATCTGCCGTTCTTCTGGGAGGAATCCGAGTGGAAAGAACATAAATACGAGTCGCTGGCGGATGACTACGAAAAACTGGCGGCCAGAAAGACCCATACCCTGGAAATGCAGCGGTTATTAGGCAAGGAATATGCGAAGCCTCCGTTCCCGGTCAATCCCGACCACCCGTATTACGCAGAAAATCCATGTCAGGTGATCGTGGCGCTGGAAACCAATACCCCAACCTATTTTGATGCCATCAACATTGTGAACCACGGAGCGATCTCGAATCTGCCGTCCGATGCGATAGTTGACGTTCCCGGCATCGCCGTCGGCGGACAGGTCCGCAGTATTTATGTGGGCGAACTCCCGATCGGGCCGATGGAGATATGCCGCCGCCAGATCACATTGCACGAGATGATCTCCAAGGCCGCCCATGACGGGGACGACAACCTGGCAGTGCAGGCGCTATGTCTCGATCCATACGTCCGAAGTTTGTCTCAGGCCAGAAATATATGGGCGGATTTCCGTAAAGAATACAAAGATTGCCTGACGACATTCAAATAATGTGCGTATGCAGAATTTTTTTGGAGGCCGATAATGTCAGATATACCTAAGAAACCGATGAAGAAATTTCCAGGATATCCATTCGATATCAGGGCGGATGAAATTGATCGCAGATTCCGCGCGGTGCTCGGGAAATTCGAAATTGCCACTGTTCCATTGAAAATCAAAGTTACCGAACAAATTGAACTTAATGGGGGAATCGTCAGACAGCGGCTGGAATACAACGTGGATAAAGGTGAACGTATTTCCGCCTATCATCTCTTCAAGAAAGGGCTTCCCAAAAAAGCTGCAGGTGTCTTATCCATACACGGACACGGAGGAGACGATATTTTCCCTGTTGGCAAGGCGTTCCACTGCCATCCCCTGAAAAATGATCCTATGCAATACAGTTATATTGCGGCTCTTGCTGGATTCAGAGTGTTGGCTCCGGATGCTCTTTGCTTCGGTGAACGCCAGGCTAAATGGGGTTGTTCGACAAAATTCTTCGATGAAATCGCCACACACGCGGAGTTGACCTCCCAAGGGAAAAGCCTGGCCTGGAAATCCGTATGGGACAATTCACGCGCACTGGAAGTACTTGAATCTCTCGGTTGCAGATCAATGGGTGCCATAGGCTGGTCTGGAGGAAGTACGCAGACATATATCCTAGCTTCCGTGAATAAGAAAGTCCGGGCCTCTGTGTGTTTCTTCAGCTTCTTGACTCTCCGGCACCAGTTCAGCCAGTACCGCTGCTGCCATTGTCTTTATCACTATATTCCGGGAATGATGAAGGCCGGAATTGACTGGGATCAAGTTGTCTCCCTTATTCCTCCGAGGAAAATTTTCCTGGGATGGGGTGCTCTAGACGCAGGTTCTCCGGAAATAATGTACAGGAGTTTTATAAACGCCATCGAGAGAAGACGGGAGAAAGAGTCGTTCGGTAAATGTGTTTACCTGCACGAGGAACCCGGGAAAGGGCATGAGATCACCATGCCAATGCTGAAAAATGCACTAAAATTCTTCAGGTCAAATTTAAAATAGAGTTTCCCTTTGTGTTTCCAACAGCATGAAAAACAAAATCCCATTTTTCATTTCCAGACACGGCTGGCCATCCTCTCCCCCTGTTCAAAGAAGTAGACAAGGGAGTCGTGTTCGACTTCAGGCGGTATTGAATGATCCGAATGGACGATAAAACCGCTGCCTGCATCAGCCAGGGGAAGTATTTTCCTTTCCAGTTCGGCATCGATCTGTCGTCTATCATTGGATGCGATGATTCTGATGTCTATGTTTCCGCAGAATGATATTTTCCCGCCGAATTTCTTAGCGATGCGCGGCATGTCCATGCCGGCCTTGACTTCCATCGCCTGCAGACAGTCCATGCCGGCGTCAACAAGTCCGGGAACAAGGGGTTCGATAAAACCGCATGAATGGACAATTACCTTTTTGCCTTTTGAGTGGGAATATTCAAAGAGCCTTGCGTGGCCGGGCTGCATGATCTCCTCATACATGACAGGTGACATGAAAGGACGTTCCTTCAACCCCATGTCCTCATAGAACCACATGTAATCCGGAAGACCTTCCTCTTCGAAAAGCACTTCAAGATGCCTGATTGTGAATTCAGCAAAGGTCATTACCATGTCCTTTATCCAGTCTGGATCAAGAGCCATGCCCATGAGCATATGTTCGTGCCCGCAAACCGGATGCATCTGTTCGAAAGGAGCCACTCCATGCCAGCCAAAGGCGCGTTCCTCCTCCATTGCCATCTTCTTGGCGTTGCGGTATGACTCGAATGGAATCCGGCTCCGGTCGACTTTAACGAGATGCGGCTTGATCATTTTTTCCCAGTTCTCGCGATCCTTTACTGCAAAATCCACATGTTCAGGAGTTCCGGACTGCGCCTTCCATACACGAAGGATGGCTCCGTTGCTGTTCTTATAAAGGCGAGTCTCGTTATTTTCTTCGAGAGTGACATCGCCCTGTTTAAGGTCCGCCCCTGAATTCAGCCAGCCACCACTGCGCCAGCTCATGTCAAAATGGGTGACGTGGTCTTCTCCTTCATTGAGCTTACCCTGTCCAATGTATTTTTTCGTGGTTTCCCCCCACAACCCGTCTCCGTGGGGGAAAAGGTCTACAGGTTTGTTGGCCAGAGAATTCAACATTCGTTCCCTGTGTGTCATGATAAACCTTTTATTTATATTTTCTGAAAACTATTCATGTTTAACAGCTCAAATATTGGTTGATGATGTTTTCAAGCATTTCCTGCCGACCGCTTTTCAATTCCGGTTCACCTTTGTCCAAGATGATTTTTTCAAGATTGCCGAACGATGATTTCCCCTTAATGATGTTCGCACCGTAACCTTTGTCATAACTGGCATACCGGTCTCTGATAAAGCCGTCAATTATGCCGTCCTTGATGATGCGGTCGGCAATCAGCAGCGCTCGTGCAAACGTGTCCATTGCACCGATGTGTGCGTAAAAGAGGTCAACAGTGTTGGTGGAACCCCGGCGCGGTTTGGCATCGAAATTCAGGCCTCCGCTGCCTATGCCTCCCTGCTTCAAAACCACGAGCATGGCGTAAACAGCGCTATAAATATTTGACGGGAACTGATCGGTGTCCCAGCCGAGTTGCGGATCGCCGGAGTTGGCATCAATACTGCCAAGTTTTCCGGCGGCTGAGGCCACTGTCAGTTCATGCTCGAAGGTATGTCCGGCCAGCGTCGCATGATTGGCCTCAATATTCAGTGTGAAATGGTCAAACAAGTTGTGCTTTTGCAAAAAACCAAGTATCGTGGCGGAGTCGAAATCGTACTGATGTTTTGTCGGCTCATGTGGTTTTGGTTCCAGGAAAAACTTCCCTTTAAATCCGATTTTCCGTTTGTATTCAACCGCCATGGAGAGAAACCGCGCCAGCTGTTCCTGTTCACGTCTATAGTCGGTATTAATTAGTGTTTCATATCCTTCCCGGCCACCCCAGAATAAATAATTTTCCCCGCCAAGGGCAAGGGTGGCGTCCATAGCGTGTTTTACCTGGGCGCATGCATATGCAAACACATGTGCATCAGGGTTTGTCGCCGCACCGTGGGCATAGCGCGGATGGCTGAACAGATTTGCGGTTCCCCACAAAAGTCCGACTCCGGTGGATTTTTGAAGCTTGGCGGCTTTTGCCACGATCTTATCGAGATTCCTGCAGGATTCAGTAAAGTCCTTGCCTTCCGGTGCAATATCCCTGTCATGGAAACAGTAATAAGGCGCACCCAGTTTGGATGTGAATTCAAATGCGGCATCCAGCGTATCTTCGGCAGCTTTCATCGGATTTGCGCTGGCAAGCCACGGACGGCGGAAAGTCCCTGCTCCGAAAATATCCGAACCCGTACCTTTGAACGTATGCCAGTAGGCAACGGCAAAACGCAGGTGTTCACGCATAGTTTTACCATTTATTATTTTTCCGGCATCATAAAATTTAAACGCCAGCGGGTCTTTCGAATCAGGCCCTTCATACTTGATTAATCGCCTTACTTCCGGGAAATACGTTTTCATTTTCACCCCATACATGGATTTATGAACTAATACTTTAATTAATTTGCAATCAAGCCCGCAAAGGCTGTTTATCCAATCATTGACAAATCAGATTCGTTTTCATTTTGAGTGGGCAAACACACAAAATATGAAAATAATTGAATATCCAACACGGAATGTCCAATATCCATTTTCTGGAATTCAATTACGACGGCGAAAGCCGTCCAGGGAGTGCGCAGACGAAGTCTGCGCTCTAGCGGTGACTCTGTCACCGCACTCCGGGGAATGCTTCCGCATTCGTAACAAGCCT
>CAMCYE010000071.1 GCA_945883805.1 Victivallis vadensis
CCCCGTTCGAATCCCCCGGGCGATATTGCATTCACCCGGATCCCGTATTTGCCGAGATAAGCGGCGGCATCGTAAGTCAACCCGATTACACCGGCCTTTGACGCTGTGTAAGGTATCGGGTTCGGTGTCATGGGAAGACCTTCATAGACAGTCCTGTCGCGCCCCAGAAGTGAAGAGACGGAGGCGATGTTGACAACAGAACCGTATCCTTTTTCCATCATGTGCCTGGAGTATTCCCGCATGCAGAGGAAAGTCCCTGTCATGTTTGTACTCAGATAACCGTTCCATGAGGAAAGCGGCTCCTTGTCAAGAGTTCCAGTTGTGCCGGAACCATGACCGCCGGCATTATTCACAAGCGCCGCTATTTCATTAAAAATGTCAAAGGCTTCCGCAAAAGTTTCAGCAACGGATTTTTCATCGGTGACATCCATCCCGAATCCTGCCGCCTTAACGCCGAACTTATCGGAAAACTCCTTGGCCTTCTGAGTGGCCTTGTCCTTGCTCCTGGATGTCAGAGCCAGATTGGCACCCATTTCGGCGAAACCCGTCGCGATTTCCAAACCGAAATTCTGGCAGCCTCCAGTTATCATCACCGTCTTATTTTTAAATGACAACAAGTCCGCAATAGAACTGGAGTTCATTTTTTCCACCTTTCAAATTTCTCTTTTATCTTGCAATTGACAATTGCAAGATCATACAAATTCAACAGCGCAGCAGAGCTCCCCTTGCCATGCCACCGTGTTCTGAGAGCTCACGGGACTGAAAAGAAAGGCACTTTGTTGTCAACGCTAGAATATATCCTGTAAAAATCATATATCTGTGCGTTTGTATAACTGGCAACATTCCCTCCCAGATGAAGAACATTGTTTGTTCTTGAATGAGCCCCCATACATTTTTTGTCAGACGCAGGATCCCCGTACTGGGGCACAAAATATGTTACGGTGTTATCAATGCCTTTGTCTACGATATAAGCTACGTCCTCAATACTTTTTACAGAGGCCATCTTCCTAGGGAGATTCGTGCCAAACCAATTGGTTCCACCCCATTTCCACCATCCGAAGTATAAATTCATCGCATAAGTATTCGGGATATTTAAATTCCCTTCCACCGCTGATTGTTTCACATTGACAGTGCCCCTGTATGCAGCCATATCATCAATAACCGGGCAGAGGAATATCTTGGCATTATTACTTACGTAAGGGTAAAGTCTTTGAGGCCATTCCCTTGCAAAGCCATCCCAGGGAGTGTAATAAGCGGGCGCCCAGTCATTATAATCATCCGCATATAAATGGGTCGCTATCCCCAACTGTTTCAAATTGTTGATACATGCGGCCTTTTTCGCCATTCCGCGTGCGTTGCTGAGGGCGGGAAGCAACATGCCGGCCAAGATAGCGATGATTGCTATTACGACCAGTAGCTCGATTAATGTAAATTGCTTACGCTGCAATGCTTTGCGACTTACACGTTTCGCGTCTTCGCCTAGACCGCATGTGCGGCTTCTTCTCTGTTCTTCTCCATTTGATACTCGTTTAATACTTGAGTTCATACGATGGCCTCCTTTTTATTAAATAACCTGTTTTTCCATATTTTGCTGCTCTGTGACACCAGACGCCTTAATCTCAACTGTCAACGCCAAACGCACCTCCTTGTTACGTTTACCCTTATTATCTAAAAAGTTTCAGGCTGTTTCCAACGTTAATCTTTTCGCGCAAAGCTTCAGGCATCTTGACCCTGTCGAAAAACCGCTGATAGAAAGAGATAAGCTTTTCGAATTCAAAGTAATCGTTAATAAAATAAGTGCAGTCTGAAGCGAAACAAAGCTTTTCCGCCGAGGCGACATCAAGTTCACCATTGGGCGCAAACATTTCGCCCCACATTGAAAGAGATCTGCGATATGCGGTGCCGCCGGAAAAGTCGGCATACACATTTTTATGTGTGGAAATCATTTTCCAGGCCTCCTCCCACCACGGATTGCCGAAATGCGCCATCAGTATTTTTAAATCCGGAAAACCTCGGACAATCCTGTCAATTGTCGCCGGACGCATATCCGTAATGTCTATCAAAGAAGGCTTTTCATAGAACGCCCCGCCTTTTTCAAACAGCCCGACCATCAGATACCCTGTGTGAAACACAGCAGTCACTCCAAGCTGGCAAACCCGATCATACAGCGGGAAATAAATATCCGCGCCGTATGGATGCATAGGCCCGATGAATTTGATTCCCTTTGCGCCTCGTTCCACCAGACGACTTATTTCATCGGGTGTTATCGTATCAATATCAACCTGCGCAACTGGAATGATAAAATCGGGGCATATCTCGAACGCTTCAAAAAGATGCCTGTCTTCCGCCTGGATCAGCACAATCTTGTCAATACCGCGCCTCTGGCATTCGTCAATATACCCTCCGGGACTTTCCGGTTTCGGCTCTATTCCCCACCAGCCGTGGGCATGACAGTCAATGCGCATTTTGATTTTTTCCTTTCAACTCCCAATATCCAACCAGTCTTCGCTGAGAAGCTACGCCCGGCGCAGCACTCAATTTTCAATTTCCATCGGAAATCAGATTAAAAAACCAATAAAGAATAAAGACACGCTAAAGCCGTGAACTCCAACTTAATTTCCTCTTACCGATAACTGATAACCGATCACTGATTACTTCTTCATGGACATTGGATATTCATATTTTTGCTTTGAACTGCGGCAGATATTCCTTAGTCGCCGCCATCAGTTCCAGTCCCATCTCCCTGACGTCGGAGGGTGCGAGTTTCGCACAGAGGGGATCCAGCATCAGCGCCTCAAGTGCCAGTTTTCTGTTGCCGGTCAATGCCGCCTCCAATGTCATTTTCTGCACGTGGCAATGGATCTCGGTGAGGCCACGCAATATTTCCGGCATCGGCCCGATCGATATCGGTGCAAATCCCGCGCCATCCACAAGCCCCAGCGTCTCAACTACGGCTCCACGCGGAAGATTGTCTATCTGTCCAATGTTCGGCAGATTTACCACGTCCATAAAAGGGATATTGGTCGCCAGCGCCTTCATGATGTCAACCGCGGTTTCCCGGCTGCGTTTAAGCATTTTCTCCTTGCCGGAAGCCATGTCGCGCGTGAATTGCCGCGATTCCTTAAGACTCTGCCGCCTGCCTTCTATGGTTTTACGTTTGATTTTAAAATCTGCAATCATCTTGCGGTCTGTCAGGTATGATGCGAAAAATTCGCTTGTATGGCTGTCGGCAGAATAGGTAAGGTAACCGTAATGTTCAAATATTTCCGCGAAGACCTTATGGTTGTTCTCGGAGAATCCCGCAGGATCCTTGGCCGCAATGTCATATTTCAGCAAAGTCGATTTGCCGAGTTTCTTGCGCAGGAGCGGATAGCCGTCTTTGCCTTTGACCTTGAAATCCAGTATCCAGAAGAAATGATTTACCCCGCCGTACCGGACAGATAAATCTTTTTCCTCCACTCCCATTATCTTGCTCAGATAGTACATGGTGCCCACGACTCCATGACAGAGCCCGACAGTCTTCAGCTTGGATGTTGCGCAGATTGCGCCGGTGAGCCCGGACATAGGATTGGTGTAATTCATAACTACCGCGTTTGGCGAAAGCTTCTCTATTTTTCGGGTCATCTTTTCAAATACCGGCACGTTTCTCAACAGGCGGGACCATCCGCCCGGGCCTGAAGTATCTCCCACCGCCTGATAAATTCCGTAGCGTTCGGGAATTTTAATGTCGTGCTGCATCATGTCCAGTCCACCAGTGGAAATGGTTATAATCACAAAATCAGCATCCCTGAAAGCTTTTTCTTCGCTGCTGGTGGCTATGAAACGGAAATCCTTGCCATTATCTTTGCAAATCCTGTCTGCCGCCGCCTTCACCTCATTTGCCGCAATCAGATTCGGATCCAGTAAAAAAACCTGACTGCCCTCAAGCTCCGGAGTCTGGATTAGGTCGCAAATCAGGCGCGGACACCAGTTATAACTGCCGCCGCCGACCATCACTATTTTTCTGTCATATCCCATGGTTTTCCCCGTTAAGTTCCTTATTTCATGAGTACATTATACAATAATAAATCGAGCCAGGCAACGCGTTATACGATTATATTAACAGTCAATACGACTGTTTCTGCAAATCCTGCTTGCGCGCAACCATAAAAAAGGGCAACTGTATTGCAGAAATCATATCCGAAACATGCACACCTAAAAACGAAAAGGTTACGTCAGGAGCAAGAAAATGAAGAAGATTGGAACATTGACATTGTTTGTTTTTTTGGCATTTGATGGCGCTGCTCTTTGGTCGCAGGCAGCTACGGGCACGCTCCCGGCCGCGGTCTCCACGGATACCAAGTCTGAACCGGCATCCTTCGCCACACACCTGCAAGTCGTCAAAAACAAAGATGTCGTCCTGCTCCGTAGTCCATTTCACAATGGCAAAGATCTGGTCATCAGGATAGAACTGGGGGAAAACCGTCAAATTAATTTACGCTCCGCCGCACTGGTGGATTCCTCATCACCGACGAATTATGCACTATGGGATGGCATGACGATCCACGGCAACGGCGACGATGTCCCCTCGTGGAACATCAATGGCGGATATATTGGCGCCAATCACGGCGTTGAAGGTGTCGAACTGACTTGCACCGGTCATGGTTTGACGACTGCTGATCTTGGAAGGGAGTGGTCTGACGAAAAAGGGCGCAAGTTATATCTTGTTAAAATAGTTTCCCCTGACACGCTTTGGTTTCTGGGTGAAAACACGGCAGCCGCCCCTTTGTGGAAATTCAGTTTCACCGTCTCCGGCAACACCCTCACCGGCAAGAGTGACGGGCATAAACTTATCTTCACCAAAAATAACGGAACCCAACTGCGTCCGGCCTGCCGTATCCGCAAACAGGCATACCTTGTTGACGGCAAAACAGCTCTGGCAGACGGTGCCGTGACGACCTGCAACTATTTCGAAATTGCGGAGGAGTATGACATCATCAATCCGGGGGCGATGCTGGCCGATGTCATCGCACATCCTGGAGTCGAACGGAATTTTATCGCAGATCATCTCGATGGAGTGCTGCGACTTGAAATCGTATATCGCTTTTATCCGAACGGCTCCAATGTCATCGAAACAAAGGCAAAAGCCCTGCAATCCTTCAATCTGGGGCTTGCGCTCTTCGTATGTACCGCCCCGCTTACGACACATGGAAACTCATACTCGCGGGAATATTATGTCCCAAAAACAAGACCTTTTGTCTTGGAGGGAAAGAATTTTGATTTCCAAAAAATCCAAGATTACAATGAAAAACCCCCGGCTGCGATTAATTTCAGCGCTGATGGCACCTATGTCGAAGACTCTAAAAACCTCCCTGAAAGGTTCATACAGTTCCTGTATCGCAAAGAAAAGGACAGGAATGTGCGTGAGGTCGGCTTCGCCCTGGGATACTCGCTGATCCAAGGCATAACCCGGCCGCAGGTGCGGGCCGGCAATGTGAAAAATGCGGCTATGCTATATACCTCTTTAAAGTCCTATCCCTATGCGATGGATTCCAAGATGGGAATGATTCCTGCGGGCATGGAATTTTACTGCGTGGGATATCGCGACTACTTTTCACCGCAGGCTTATCCGAATGCGACCGGCGTTTACTGGCATACCGAAGGTGATGACATCATTCTTTACGTGGATTATCATAAGAATGTTGACGGCGACACGATAAAACTGCCACCGGATTTCACAGGCAAAAAAATCAGCATCATCGAAAAGACCCCGTCGGTCACACTTCACACTGCTGATGCCATTCCTGCAACAGGCATTGTCCTATCTGTTGGAAACAACTACGGGTACATCGTCTTGAAGCTGCGATGAGTGGATTTGCCCGTACGGAAAAACTTCCGCACAGGCAGAACGCCAATCATCCTGCGGACTCGGCCAGTTTCCTGTCAATTGTAACAGAGAATCCGCGCTCAACCCGGACGATGGTATAAACTGCGGCTGTCAACGCAAAGCAGACGATGATAAACGCAAGTGTGAAAATCACCACATCAAGCTGCTCATTCAATCTGCTGCTGACCGTAGCCTCAAACATCCAAATCCCCACAGCCGCCAGGAATTTTGTGCCGGCAATTATAAGCACGCCGTGATGAGGTATTCCATTGCGCGGGGTTTCATTGCGGCGGACACGTTCGATGTCCTTCCGGATCCCCCTTGCGACGAAAGCCCAGCAAAGCCATGCCAGAACAGACAATGGGAGAAGGACGAACGCAAGCCACCAGAATGCCGTCATCGCGCCCTTCAAAAACATCCAGCATGTGAAGAAAATGACACCAGAAACAGTCAATGTCATAATTGAGGTGAAGATGAGCAAGGCAATGTTAATCCAGCGTGAACTGGGGCCGATGGTTGTAACGATTGGCATTTCCTCTCTTCCGCTTTTCGCCCAAGGGGCTGGCGGATGGAAGTTGGCATCTCCACCCATACGATGCCATATCCTGTAAGCATATATTATGCAGACTGCCGTTGGAATCCCGAAAATCAACTGCCAGACCCAAAGGAAACGATATTCAAAATTCGGCTGGACGAAAAAACGGCCGAGCAGATCTATGAACGCCCCGCCCAAAATGACCGCCACGGCGGAAACTAATGTGGTGAGGAGACCCTGTGCAGAACAAAATTGCCCGAAACGTGATTTGGGAAACACCCTCATGTAAAGGGGCATTCCGGCGGCGCTTCCGATTGCGCCTTGAAATTGTGAAATGACAATCCATGCGGAAAAGAGATAAAAGATTATCTGGGTGGGAAGAGACACGAATATCCAAACCCAAGGCATGAAAGTATGGATAAGCCCGAACACCGCCGCATATGTGGATACCCGCAGCGGATGCCAGCGGTCAATAAATGTTGCGGTGACGGCTATGGCCAGCAGGGTGGACACTTGCCCCATGGCGCCCATTTTACCCATCTGCTCCATGGAAAGCCCCATGCAGTCCTTGTTGAAAAATATGCCAAACATGTTGACTGCGGCGCCCAATGTCCCGAATACCGTAAAACCGAATATGGCCATGTAAAACTTCTGGCTGAACGACTCTTTGAAAAATATCTTGATGCCCTCTGCCGAACCCTTAGCCTTACCCATCTCAGTTTCGACTGGCGGGTATTTGCCTTCCTTGACAAACAGGCACATGACACCCAGTCCGACAAAGTAAACCACCGCCGCGCAGAGAAGAACCTCGCGCATGTTTGACTCCAGATATTTGAAGACAAACCAGTTGTATGTCAGGCTCGCCAAAGCTGACAATATTCTGAACATTCCCCAGAACCGCCCGATAAATTGCGGCGGGATCACGTCGTTAAAGACGAAGTAAAACGCCGAGTTTGCAAACGCGCCGAAAAACAGATAGACGAGATATAGAAAAGCAATCACGGCAATTGTCAAAGTCGCCGGGGCAAAGCTCTGGAAGAACACGATATTCTTTCCGACATAGGCGCTGATATTCTCGGAGAAGGCGAGCATTACAAGGCTCGCCGATAAAAAGGGGAGAGACAAGGCGATGAAAGGGATGCGCCTGCCCCATTTGCTGCGGCTGCGATCGCTTTTCACGCCAATCCACGGATGAAGCGGGAACAATAGCACGGGCATGGTCTGCATAATGGCGGCCATCAGCCAGTTCTCCGCACCCAATGCCTTGAGTTTTAGCGGAAGCGCCACCGGCAGGATGTTCTGCACCAGGTTGAAACAGAAATCCCCCCACAGGAGTGAGGCGAAAAGAACTGTCAGTCCAAACTTGGTGTAAGTCAGAGTCCCGCAATGGTATTTTTTCCCGCCATCCGGATCCTGCACGACATCAGGTCGGATTTGATGTGAAGAAAGCATTTCCGCGCATCCCTAGTTAGACATTGCCCGAAAAGGAGCTAGATACTCTCGGCGGAAGTCTTCCCGCACATTTTTCAAGCCAAGCAGACGCTTGGCGTTCCCGGGAACGCTGACCGTCTGGTCGGCTCAATGTATTTCCTTTGCGGAAAGACTTCCGCACAGCAAATCTGGCACAGACAGGAATGCTTGTGCTACTTTTCAAGACAAATTTCATTTTAAAATTATCTTTTTGAACAGGCGCTAGTGCTCTGTTTCATGGTTGCTCATTTACGGTAGATTTTCCAATTTGGCGGGTTTTGACAGAACCAGCTCGAAGCTATGGGATTTTGGTTGAGCCGCCTCCCGTATTTTAGCATCTGCCTCCCTGACCTGCGCAGCCAGCTTGGCAAGCTGATCTTTCTGCTCCTGAGAACCATTGCTCCCGACTGTTTTAGATGATAATCCCCTCCATTGTCCAACCAGAGATTCTTTGGTGCTGACCAATCGAAGTATTGAGCGGCACTGATCGGCGACAGGTCCCTTGTCAAGAAGCCCCATGTTCCAGCCCCTGGCGAGTTCAGACGAGGATACTGTCGCTACTTTTACGCCATCAATATTGACATCGTACTCACCAGTTTTCAGGCCTGATACCGTAAGCATGTATTGACTCAGGTTTGCAATGCTGTCCAAAAAGGTTGCGGCTGGCCTGGCATCGTCCGGAATCGGAAAGGGAAGAACTTCATCAAGCCGGTCAAACGACAGGGTATCGCCGACGGTTTTGATATTTGCGATCTTGCATTGTACGGCTTTACTTGAAGTTCCTGTTCCAGCATCGATCTCCGAACGACTGACCAAGCCCGGAGCCCCTAGCCCGGCCAGCAGCGTCGCTGTCATGGTAAGCTGCCCTGGCGGTCCCGGATGGACGGCATCACCCATCATGGAAACTGGCTGCCTCTCCATCTTGTTCCAGACGTCCAGAAACGCCATTGCATGTTCTGAGCCTGCAATATTCGGCTGAGCGACAAGCAGTGTCCTGAGGCCGACCAGGAAATCAGCGACATTTTCCTGCGGTTTATTCCGCGCCCACAGATCCACAAGCGGCGTGAACTGATCCGCATAAGGGATCTTTTCCCTTTCGGCAAGAATTTTTAGCGCATCCGTATATTCCTTGAGGCGGACATTGCCCTGATCTTCGCCGTTATTCATCGGGCTGGGGGAAAACAGTACTGGGGAAGCATTGACCGAACGGATTTTCCTGACAAGTCCTGCAATGTTTTCCATGAATTTATCGGTTGCGAACCCGCCTCTGTCGTTCATTCCAAGTTCGACCGACACAACAGTCGGATTCCAGGCAACAACATCCCAGGCGAAGCGATCCATTACTCTCGGGACTGTATCTCCTCCCACTCCGGAATTGCGGAAGCAGAACGTAAGCCTTGGAAACCTTGCATAGCAGAAGGCTTCGAAATAGTTGGAATGGAGGTGCTGGGCCGTGATGCTGTCACCGAGCATCACCCAGGTGTCTCCATCCTTCAGCGGAAATTCACTTTGCGCCTGCGCAACAAAAGCTCCGGCGACAGCCACCGCCCCGCCAATCAAACTCGTCACCCATTTTTTCAAACCGTTGGTTTTCATGCTCCCATGAAACTGCTGTTGACGTGTAAATATTCACTGAACTGTGTTCGTTCAGTGAATATTTACATCTGAGGCAATTTCAAAATCACCCTATTTTACTTCTTCCAGTTTCACGTCTTTAAATGAGCCGCTTATGGCGGAATCCGAATTCTCGGGATAGAAGGCAACAAAAATTTTCACTTTCTGCACGCCAGGCCACCAGTTTACGATCAGATTCAAGTTGTCAATGAATTCCGGCGGCTTGACCAGCCCTTTGATTTCCGTCCAATCAGACGAAACAGTTTTGCCTGCGGCACCACCGTATATGGCAGAAGGTCCGGCGTTGTGAATGCGTATTTTTGTGCCGGCCGGATATTTGACACGGCATGGGGTTTTCATAGTCACCTCATATGCGGCATCCTTCTTCTCAACTTTCAGAATTCCGCCTGAGGACAGCTTTGTGTTCGGCAAATCCGTATATTTGCCGGAATCGTCCGCTTCAAATGCGATATAACAATGTTGACCAGGTTGCCAGTTCGCACCGTTCTTGATTTTCAATATCGTGTCATCAGGAGAACATTCACTGGCCAGTTCTGTTTCAGTTCCCTTTACAAAATTTACTTGGTTTGTTTTTACCTGCTCCCCTTTTTCACTCAGGGGAGAAAGCCCGAAATAACATTTGAATGGTGCTGAACCAGACTCCGACTTGAACATGCCGGAAAATGCATAGGATTTGGAAGGATCGATTTTTACGGCTGTTTTAGACAAAAGTTCAATATTGCCTTTCCCTGCGCAAATCACGGCTTTTTCTTTCGCGTTGTCGGATATCGTGCCCGGACCTGCGGCCTCCCAGTCGGCAATAGTTCCAGTCGCAAGCAACGCCTCCTGTGCTGACGCAAGGAACGCAACACCAAAAATAATGACAGCGGATATGATTTTTTTCTGCTCTGAGTATTTCATGTTCTCCCTCTTTTCTGTTTGAAATTAATCCCCATCGCCTTTTGTCTATGATTTCGTCTCTGAACATTCATGATTTGCGGGCAAAAACCTCCTTACATGATAAAATTGCCCTCCCATTTTAAGTTGATGTTTCTTTCACAGTTGCGTTTATTCTTTATTTTACAACGGCATATTATATAACAACAAGCTATACTAAGCAACGCGCTATTCGATGTTAATAACAGCCATTACGGCAAATGCTTGGAGGAGGCCTTGAAATGAGGATTGATTATAAAGTTGAACCGACATGGATAGATAAAGTCATTGACGTAACCCACAAGGGCAAGCGCCGGAACTTCACCGGAAGCCTTCACACGCATAATCCCGATATTTTTGAAATCATCTATGTTGACTATGGCAGATTGACCTTGACAGTTGAAGGGGTTGAAATAATAGCCAACCCCGGCGAATGCATGTTCATCCCCCCTGAAGTGGAACATTTTTTATGCGGTAAAGACGGGGTGTCATTTGATTATTTGAACATCATGTTCAAGGGGAAAGTACCTGCATCCCTCTTGGGCAGGAGTCTGCCGGTTAATCAGAGATGTCTCCAATTGATGGAATGCCTGAAACAGGAAAGCATGCAAGGCATGCCGTACTACCGTGAAATCGTATTCGGCATTTTAACAGAATTGATCGCCCGTTTTTTACGACAGGTTGAATTCTCAGTTCCGCGCAAGCTGCCGGAATCGCACACCCATCACCGTTACCAGTCGGAAATAGTCAACCGGGCCATCTCGTTCATAGCCGACAGATATTCAAAGCCCCTCAGCCTGAAAGATTTGAGCAAGGCTCTCGGCATAAGCGAATCGCATTTGCGCGCAATCATAAAAAAGGGGACCGGGGAGAATTTCAGCACGATTCTGCACAAGCAGAGGGTGGCTGCAGCCAAGCATCTCCTCAGCGAAGGGACGTTTTCCGTTGAAAACATTTCAAACGCCGTAGGGTATCCCTATACGTCCTTCTTCTTCAAGATATTCAAACGAATGACCGGGATGACCCCTAAAGCCTACTCCCAAAGCTTGGGCGAACCCGCAGAGAAAGAGTAAAGTATTTTTTTAATTTTCAAAAAAAAATAAATTATGGATATTGTGTTCCCTTGATTTATGCGCCGCCTTTGACTATCTTTCCGCCAACATGAAAAATCAAAACACCCACCAGTAGAAAAACAATGCAGCGTTACAGCCGGGAAATAACTTCAGAGCAATGCTTTGTTTACAAAGACATCAGGGTTGAATTGAAAAATCAGATGTTGCTGACGGGGAATTCCCGGCTTTCAAGACTTTTCAACCTGAAACATGCGGTTCCTCAAACCATTTCACTGATAGATGAATATTCCGGTGCGGAGCTGGCTGCAGAGCACGGCAATGGAGATTTTTCATTTGTCGGCATAAACATGCCGCACACCCCCAAAACCCGGACTGAATACCGCCTTGAAAAAATTACCGCATCCGTGGTTGAAGGTTCAATTTTCGACTCGGAACATGTCTGCATCGAGTTGAAAATCCACGAGGACATCCAGCAAATTTCCTTCACCCGCAAATATTTCCTCTATCCTGATTTGCCGTACATCGTGTCGCAAACCGGGATTGTCAGCAAGGTAACACCCCTGATGTACTGGACAAGACGCGGAGGCCTTTACAAAAAGGTTTTATCCGGTCAATATTCCCCTGAAAAACTTGAAAGCTGCGAGGACAGCTTGCGACTTGCAGATAATCTATGTCCTGCAAGGGCGGTGGAATTCGCAGGCCGCACCGATTACACGAACGATCATGTTTTTGAACATGAAAACCCAGTTGGAATGTGCAACGGCAATTTGCTGTTTTGTAAAAACAAGGCCGGAGACGGGTTGTTTTTCCTGCAAGAGGCTCCGCCATCGGAAGAAAGACGCGACTTTGAAGAATATGACTTCAGGATCAGCGAAAACAATACCGTTTACTCCTGCTGCTGGGGAATAGGCCCGCATGAGGTATCGCCGGAAAAAGAACTGTTCAGCTATCGCCATGTCATCGCCCTGTATCAGGCTGGAACCGAAATAACCACCCTGAAAAAATACCTTAAGACCCGCTTTCCACAGAATGCGGAAAAGGATTATTCAGTAACGGTCAATCCGTGGGGCGTCGGCTGTTTTCCGTCACTGGTCAGTGAAAAATTCCTGATAGACGAGGTTAATGCGTCAGGGGCGCTTGGTGCGACTCACTACCAAGTTGACGACGGCTGGCAGAAAGGGAGGGCCCTTGGCGAACTGACAAACAATAACCGGCACATGACTCGGGATTTCTGGATTTTTTCAAGAGAACATCTTCCGAACGGATTTGATCATATCGCCACCGCCGCCAAAGATGCCGGAGTGGAACTGGCGCTGTGGATGGCCCCGTCATGCAACTGCGAATATCGCGACTGGCGCGAATTTGCCGATATTGTTTACGACTACCATTCCCGCTACAATATCAGGATGTTCAAGATTGATGCGGTGTTGACCAGGAGCAAGGAAGCCGAAGACAATCTGGAGAAAATGCTCCGGCATCTGCGGGAACGCAGTAAAGGGGAGATATTCTTCAATTTAGACACCACGAACGGTCAGCGCCCCGGCTATTTCCTGTTTCTGGAATACGGGAATATTTTTCTGGAAAATCGTTATGTCTGTCATTCCTGGGGGGTGGGCTATCACCCGGAAACTACTCTGCGCAGCTTATGGCGGTTGACAAAATATATCCGTTCCCAGACATTGCAGATCGAAATCCCGGATTTCAAGGCGGTCAAACGGGAATTTTATGCCGAAAAGAAACGCCTCCAACCGGACAGTTATCCTGCGGATTACTGGGCGGCGATTCCGCTTTTTGCCAATCCGTTGCTCTGGCTGGCTCCATCACGGCTTGACCCGGAAGTGGCAGGCATTTACGGCAAAATAATCAAATTGCATCTTGAATACCGCGCTAAAATATTCACAGGGGAAATATACTCCATCGGACATGAACCCGATGGGGCGTCTATCTGTGGATTCCAGTCGCATGATGCTGCGTCAGACAGCGGATTTCTTGTATTCTACCGCGAAAACAGCGCAGCACCGGAAGCGCAAATTCAAAGCGCTGTTCCATTAAGCGGCAATTTAATCCTGAAACATATTGCAGGAAGTACAATTTCATCCGTAGTGAAAACGTCAGGAAATGAATTGGCTGTAACTATGGACAAAATTTGCAGTTTCACTTTTTACTCTTATGAATTGCAATACTAAGTGAAAAATGTAACAGGAGGTTGAGAATGGGAAAATATCATGCAAAACTGAATGGATTTCCGACTGCGATCAAGAAATGCCTGCCCAAGGCGGCATCAGGCGTTTCATCTGATCTTTCTGGATGGGTGCAGAGCGGAGAGAAATCGCAGGTGGTCTTCTGGGAAGTGGAGAAGGGGTTTTCCGTTTCCGGACACTCCCATCAGCACGACGAATGGGGCATTGTAGTAACAGGCTCCTGCCTGTTGACAATTGGAACCGAAACAAAAACATATCACGCAGGTCAGGAATTTTATATTCCTTCAGGCGTAGAGCATTATTGCACCATGAGCGACAACTACCGGGCTGTCGATTTTTTCGCCTCTCCCGACTGGATTAAAACAGGAAAATAAAAACATCATGGATTTTCGATATCTCATCACCCGGCCTTTTCCCTTTCATAATTCATCCTGCGGATAAGCGTCTCTGCTGAGCCCAATTCCAGGACATGGAAAGATATGAAAGAAGAAGATTGATGAGACTGATTTCAAGTGGCTGCCCCGCCTGGAAGGGCAGCCATTCATGGTAGATGAAAGTGCCGGGAAGCTCACGTTCTGGAAATGACTTTGGGTAACCCACAAGTTCTTTGGACATCTTATTTATGAAATATTGGACTGCAGCCCGGGTTGGTTCCGCAATCATTGTTCTTATTCTAGTAATATCCCTCTCAGACTCAGGGGTACGGGATACCTCAGCAGTTACCATTAATGAAACAAGTTTATCAAATAAGGCAAATTTCAATTTCGAACGTATTTCATCACTTTGCCCACTTTCTTGGAGTCGATATTCAGGATGCATCTGAAAGCGTATTTGATCTGTTGCGGTTATTTGCTCTCCGCATATTTTACATTTGAACATCTTATTCCCTTTTTTTTTATGGACCGCAATCAATATAGCATTGCTTTATAGTGATTAAAATCAATCGTTTTTATGGTATAATACATGAATAGTATTCATAGCCCCCTGCCCTGCTAAATTGGCCCGAGAATTGTGGTATAATACCTGAGTGTATACTCATTAGCTTTTCCCGACTTCAGGCCCTGCTTAATTCCTCCCCTTTCCTTGGTACAATAACCGTATGGAGATTTCTGCCCTACCGGTACGCTCAACGCGAACCGCCTAAACCCACGGCGACATCAAGAGCGGAGTTGCTTCGCTTTTAGCCGCTGAACTCCACGGAGGTCCAAATGAGCCCCAGTGCCGCTTTAATGTTAGAGAAACAGATTTACCCCATCATCAGGAACACTATCCCAAGGACGGCAAGACCGATGGGATCAGAAGACCACGCTGAACTCGTACAGGACGCCACGGCCTCTGCCGCTGAAATGATTGAAAGTATGGAAAAGTCAGGCAGGACGCCTTTGCCGAATTCCATAGCTTATTACAGCATCCAGCGAACGAAATCCGGCAGGCGTTCATACGGCGACATTCGCAGTGATGTGATGAGCCCCGGCTTTCAGATGGATCATGAAAATTCACTCTGCTCGATGCAAGACCCTGTCTGTGATGAAAATGACCTGACAGTCGGAGATACGATAGCCTCAAAGTCGGAAGACATGGCGACCAAAGTTTTGCGTCAGATTGACTGGGACGCATTCCTTGACACCCTAACGAAAGGAAAATTTTATGCCAGCTATAGTTTGGATTGCAATCGCAATTGCTATTATTATGATGGGAATCGGGGCCAGCGCAAGCTTCCCAGAGTTACCCCAGTATGTATTTCGGCCCATGGTCGAGAAGGGCGTCTAGGTTTTCAAGCCTGTCGTACGGGCACTCGCTCTGGCGCTTGGAGTAGTTGCGGGAATCTACGTCTACAGAAAATGGTTCAAAAGGGAGGCAAAATGATTTTAAAATTGATATTGCCTGTAATTGTCATGGTGGTAATGTTGGCGGCATGCGGAAAGAAACCGAGCTATGAAGACGGCTATCGCAGTGGCGCTGCTGCTGGCTATCGTGCCGGAGTTGCGAACACCGCAAAACTGATGGAGCAGTCGGCGGACAAGTTCCGCTCCGAGCTCCGGTATAAGGCGCAGCGCAGTCTGTTGATATTCGCAGTCATTACGGCGGTATTGACACTTTACGGCGACGGACTCCTGGAATATTTCAGGACGAAGTTCTCGGAAGTCTTGAAAATTCCCGTCGGTGTCCAGCTTATGATTGCCGGCTTCTTATATTCGGCACTCGCAATAGGGATGTCGCTTTTCGGAATGCGTAATTTCGGATTCTTGTCAGCACTGCCACTGCTGATACTTGGCACTGCGAGCTGTGTCCCGTTTTGCAAATATGTTAGGGCTGTAAGCCAGGGGGACATAACCAGGTCGAAAGCTGCACTTGCAAAGGTCAAGGCGCTGTTGTTCCTGGCATCTTCAGTTCTGATCGTCTACGCAATGCTGAGCAAGGCGGGATTCATGAACATAAAGATCTGTGGGTGAGGCGGGGAGGCTGGCAACGGCCGCTCTTTTTTTAGCCCTCATGCTGGGGTTTCTATTCGGCTTGTCGCTCGTTTATCACATTCTGTCGGTCGTTTATCGGTCGATTTGGCGTCTGGAAATGAGTTACGGATAGGAAGATTAGGTCGACTTGAAACATTTGTGATTCGATAGATTAGCAAGTATTTTCGATAGATTATCGATAGATATGGCGTATCTTGCTATTAAAGCGTATCATGAGAATGTGTTCTGGCATGTAGAAAAGTAAAAGCTACATTATGGAGTTTTATAAACTACAATAAGGAGACATAAAGGGGACAAACGAGACATCCTCATCTGTTAAAAAACAAAAAAAGAATGGGGACATTAAGGGGACAAAGGGGACATTCTGAACTTGGGCAAGCACACTTATGGAACACTCATCTCTTTTGCCCCGACTGCATGGTTTACAGGTAAATCAAACGATGAAAGGATGTCAAAGAAATGAATCTTGGTATTATAACAGATGAATTATCCATTAATTTGCCGTTTGCTCTTGGGGCGGCAGCCGCTTTGGGGCTTAAGCGAATAGAACTTCGCGGAACTTCGACAGGCAGAGTTCCGTTTATAGCGAAAGAAGAAAAAGAACTGCTGAAGGATATGATAGATGACTACAATTTTGTAATAACCGCAATTTCTCCCGGAACTTTCAAATGCAAACTGCG
>CAMCYE010000072.1 GCA_945883805.1 Victivallis vadensis
AGTCTCCTTTTCACCCAGACTGAATACATCCTGATGTTTTTTGCAATCACCGGCGCCATTTATCTGGGAGGCGCCGGCTCGGTCATCATAGGGGGACTATATTGGAAAAAGGGTACCGCTGCTGCGGCTTGGACAGCCATGCTGGTAGGTTCCATACTGGCGGCGACCGGCATCATGCTACAGCAGCCGTTCATATGGAAGCAATTCTCCGCACTCATGCTGAGCTGGCCGGATATTTCACTGCCAAACAAATTACCCATCAACGGGCAATGGATTTTCCTGATTACAATGATCTCCTCGGCCGGCAGTTACATATTGGTATCACTGCTGACCTGCAAAGAGCCCTTCAACATGGATCGCATGTTGCACCGTGGCATCTATTGCCTGGATAAAAAGACAGTTCCCGCAGATGCTCCGAACATACTAAGGAAATTCAAATGGGGAAGCCTGATCGGAATCAACAAGGATTTCACAAGCTTCGACAAGGCGATCTCAATCTCGGTATTTAGCTGGAAAATGCTCTGGGTGGTTGCCGGCTTCATCATGCTATTCTGGAATCTCTTTGATCTCTGGCCACTGTCATGGTGGTCAAATTACTGGTATATCAAAGTCATCATGATTCCGATAGGACTGACACTTGTCACCACCGTATGGTTCGTCTGGGGCGGCATACATGACCTGATCGTACTGGTATCAAGACTGAAGACTATGAAGAGAAATGAGCGGGATGACGGCACGGTCGTAGGACACCACAACCTTGATGAGGAAAATGTCAACGACAGTGCGGTAAGTAAATGAAAATCATTTAAAGAGGGAGATTCGAGATGTCTTGCTTGTTTCGTTTTTTTATTGTGACATTCTGCTTTGCGGCAGCAATTGTTTCCATCGGTGCGGAAAAAAAAGACGATGTTTCAGCAAAACAAAAACAGGAGCAGAAGATGAATGAGTTGGAAGCGGCAACTGTAAGCATTGCAAGCTCGAAAGACGGCACATCTCAAAAGATGATCTTCTATGCGCCCCCAGGCGCGGCCATAGGTCAAAAAGGCGAGCCTCTCCCACTGCTTGTCATGCTGCACACCTGGAGTGGACGTTACGATCAGGGAATGAACGTGTTGCCGGCAGTTAAACGGGGAAAATGGATTATGGTGGCTCCTGATTTCCGCGGGAACAACGACAATCCACAGTCTTGCGCCTCGGAATACGCCATTCAAGATGTCCTTGACGCCGTCGAGTATGCCAAGAAAAATGCCCGCGTGGACGAGTCTAAAATCTATCTGTTAGGTTTGTCTGGCGGCGGACATATGGCGTTGATGATGGCTGCGAAGGCTCCGAATCTCTGGGCGGCGGTCTCATCATGGGTTCCAATCTCAGATCTCGCCCGCTGGCATGCTGAAAACATCATTAAAGGCCGAGGTTACGCCAAGTCAATGGAGAATGTGTGCGGAGGTCCACCAGGAAAGACGGAAACTGACAGTGAATATCGTGCCCGTTCCCCCATTTTCTTTCTGGAAGCCGCCAAGGATCTGCCCCTCGACATCAATGCCGGCATACATGACGGACACAGCGGATCCGTTCCGATCAGCCACTCTCTCCGTGCTTTCAATGTCCTCGCCGCTGCGAACGGGTTCAAGGACAGATTGATTTCCGAAGACGATATTGTGTTCATGACTGAGAAAGAGAAGATTCCTCAAACACTTGAAAATGAAAAAACAAAAGATTCCGAACGCGGACGGGCGGTGCTTTTCCGCCGTGAAGCCGGTCCGGCCCGTATCACCATTTTCGAAGGCGGACATGAAGGGGATAACGTAGCAGCGTTCAAGTGGCTTGCGAGACAGAAAAAAGGGATGCCGGTGGCTTGGAAACCGGACAACAGAATAGAGGGAAAGCCATCATCAGGAGACATTGACAGCACTACTCAAGTGGCGCAGTAGAACTTATAAATCTAAAATTCAAAAATATCCGGAATTTCATGAATGACTGATATTGCCGCAAAAGAATTGCAAACGCGACTGGCTTGGCGTCTTTTTCCGGTATTTGCGGTATATCCTCGAGAAATAAAAGCGGTCGTCGAATCCTGACTTGAATGCGATTTCACCTATGGAAAGCTCCGGCCGGGATCTGAGAAGCCCGTCGGCCTGCGAAAGTCGTTTCCCAATCAGCATCTGCTTGAAGGTGAGCCCGTATTTTTTCCTGAGGAGGTGCGCGAGGGAGGAGACACTGCGTCCTGTAAACTTCGCAACATCTTCCATATTCACTTTTTCAGAAAAATGATTATTGATGTATTGTTCGACTTTTTCGAGCACCCAGTCTCCCCGAAGTCCGACAAGTTCGCGGGCTACAATGTAGTCCACCAGCATCATGAACATCCCAAGAATGTTGTCCACCTGTCCAGCCGCAATGTAGGGCAGACTTGAAAACGCCCGTTTAAGACTGGATGACGCCACACGGCCACGGCCACGCCTGAGCACCTGCGACGGAACACTTGAGATGTCCCTGAACTGCCCTATCATAATGAATCCGGCAAGGCGATTATCTATGATGAGCGGGGCGATGGCCTCCTTCAATCCGGCATGGCATTGATAGCATACCAGGCTTTTGCGGGCAAGACACTCATCCCGCTTTTCGGCATCAAGCGAAGCGCAAAGATCCGGATTGAATATCTTCTCCTGAATTAGCCGGCAGTATTCGGAATTGCGCTGCTGATGGTTTGTCCTTATGATTTTCCCGTCGGATCCGTAAAACGCGACCCTGACTTTCAGAACCGCTGAAAACAGATCCAGAAGCTTCTGCACTTCATCGCGCAGGATAAGTTCAATGGACGGCATTTATATCCCCTTTTTTGTATAAATGTAATGCGATTTGCAGAAAAGTCCATATCTTTGCAGGACCGTCCATTGCCTTCCAGCCTGTTTGCTGTTAAGGTGACCGGCATTAAAAAAGGAGGGCTCTGTGAAAAAAGTCAGGATTGGAATTGTGGGTCTGGGTTTCATGGGGACAACGCACTTCCGCATCTACCGCAAACTTGGGAACGCGGAAATTGTGGCGGTTTCAGATGTGGATCCTGCGAAACTCGCAGGAGACATCAGCAAGGTTGTCGGAAACATCGGCGGGGAGGACAACTCAAAGCCATTGAATCTTGACGGCGTAAAAACCTACGGCGCGGTAGCGGATATGCTTAAGGATCCTTCAATAGATGTAATTGACATCTGTGTCCCGACTCCATACCACCAGAAGATCGCGGTCGAGGCGCTGAAGAACGGGAAGAACGTCTTCTGTGAAAAACCCATATGCAGGTCTTTGCGTGAAGTCGAGGAGCTTGCGGTCTGCGCCAGGAAGAGCGGCAAATTCTTCAATGTCGGGATGTGCATCCGAGCCTGGCCGGAATATTACCACGCCCAGAACCTCTACAAAGCAGGGAAACTAGGGCGTCTGCGCAGCGCGTTTTTCCGAAGGCTTTCCCCGGACATCTCGGGCAATTCATGGAACAACTGGTTCATGGACGGCGAACTTTCAGGGGGGGCGCTTCTCGACCTGCATCTTCACGACACGGATTTCATACGCTACATGTTCGGACGTCCGACGGCGGTAACAAGCTTCGGAGTCAGCTCCGTCCGCAGTAACGGCGGAACCGACCATGTGATCACCAATTACCATTTCGACAACTGCCTCATAGTTGCCGAGGGCGGGTGGTGTGCGAATAAAAAAGTTCCTTTCGAAATGAGTTTTCAGATGATCTTCGAGAAAGCCACCGTGCGTCTGGCCGGAGAAGGATATAAAATTTACTGGGAGAGCGGGGAGGTGGAGTCTCCACAAGTTGGTGATAGCGCATTGCCCACCGGATGGCATCAGGAATTATCATACTTTGTGGACTGCGTCGAGAAAAACGTCACTCCGGAGAAATATCAGAATCTCGACGAGATCGTGGATTCATTCAAAATAGTAATGTCCGAACAGGAATCGGTTGATACCGGCAGAACTGTAACAATCAAATATTGAGGTGTGACCATGTACAAAGCTCTTAATTACTGGGTTTTCGGCGGGTTCGGCGGGGAAAAGACCCCTTTCGAGTTCATCGAATGGGCGGAGTCCCGCGGACTTGACGGTGTGGAACTGACTGTCGGTGACGCCATCAAATCCGATATCACCGAGGCTGAATGCGTTAAAATTGCGGATTTCGCTAAAAAAAAATCCGTCGGCCTGAAAACTATAGCGAGCGGTTTCTACTGGGGAACCTCCCTAGGCTCCGGCGACGAAACTGAACGGAAAAAAGCGGTTGATTTCACGCGCAAATATTTGCAGATCGCAAAATGGCTCGGTGCGGAAACGGCGCTTGTAGTCCCCGGCGCATCACGCATCGCCTGGGATCCGTCGCGCCCTGTGACAAGTTACAAGATCGTATGGGACCAGTCGGTCAGGTCTCTCTTGGAACTGGAACCGCTTGCAGAAAAACTGCAGGTGAATATTGCGCTTGAAAACGTCTGGGGACGCTTCCTGTTCTCCCCGATGGAATGGAAATCCTACCTCGATCAGTTCAAATCTTCAAGGATCGGCATGTATTTCGATGTCGGAAACTGCTGTCTCTATGTCCGCCCTCAGGACTACATTGAAATTCTCGGATCAAAGATAAAGGCTGTGCATATTAAAAACTGGACGGGCGATTCGCTCGCGGGAGGAAACCTGCACGGATTCGGGGAGGACATTGATGTTGGGGAAGTGGACTTTTCCGCGGTTGTCAAAGCGCTTAAGGCAATAAAATATTCCGGTCCGCTGACCGCCGAAATGATTCCATTCTCCCGTCTTCCGAATCTTTCCATCCCGGATCTCGACCTTGCAGCGGGGACGGTGGAAAAATTGAAGAGAATCGCCTAACGTTGAAATAAGGGAACCTCTAAAAATTCGCATGTGGCGCGTTGCGGAAGATTTTTGAAAGCTCAAAAAGAATTTCTGAACGGAGGCGTATCAGTAGATACGCCGATAGAAGAATATTCTTCTTTGAGCCAAAAAGATCCGCAACCCGTAGGGAGACAGATTCTTATGGATTCTGACCGCGTCGCAAATCCGGTTACAGCCCGCAACGGGGCTGCTCCCGGCGTTTGCTCCTTGTCAGCTATCCATAATCCCCTGTCTCGCGCCATATGCCAATTTTTAGAGGTTCCCATAAGGGAACCAGTCATGGAACAGGGCAGCAAGGATTCCCATGTCTCCCGGCTTTTGAGCAGGGATATGGGCCGGATCCGGGTTGCCGTGGCGGGTCTGGGGAAAATGGGCACCTATCACGTCCAGGCATTGCGGCGTCTTGCGAAAGGTGAATCGGAGAAATATTACAAGTCCGGACTCGATACCCAGATCCGCAAGCTGGAGCTGTGCGGATTATGCGATCCCGATCCTGAAAAATCCCGCAGGCTTGCGCCTGATCTTCCCTGTTTTACGGACTGGCAGGTTTTACTTGCGAAAGCCAGTCCGGATTTTGTTGTAATCGCATCTCCGACGGAAACCCACTTCCCGATGGCATTGCAATCCCTTGAAGCGGGGGTACACACTTTTGTGGAAAAACCGCTGGTGACGAAGCTGGGGGAATTCAAAATCTTAAACGATGCCGCATCCTCAAATGGATGCCGTCTGATATCTGGACACGTCGAACGCTATAATCCCGTGGCAATCAAATTGCGCACCATGCTTTCAGAGAAGCTCATTGATGTTGCAGGCTACCGCTTCCAACGCAGTCAGCCCCGCGACGCCCGCATCCCCGACGACATTGTAACCGACAAGATTGTCCATGACTTGGATCTCGCCCAGTACTTTTTTGGCGCAATCATATATTACCACATGGTAAATTCGAAGCGGGCTGACGGACGGATACAGGAAGCCACAGTTTTTCTCCGCCACACCAGCGGCGTAGAAGGAACGCTTTTTGTTTCATGGTTGATTCAGGATGCCCGAAAATGCCGCGAAATCCGAATTTCCTGCAGAGACGGCTCCTGCATGCTCGGCGATTTCGCGGATAAGAAATTGACTATGGATGGAAAAGCATTATCCTGCGACGTACCGTCATGGGTGAAACCCGACAACAACCAGATAAAAGATGAACTTGCGGATTTCGTTTCCTACTGCATTCTTCCCGATCCGGATATGCCCGTTTTCCAGCCGTTGCTTCAAACCTGGGAGATAAAGGATTCAATTGCAATCATCGAGGATTTGGTCAGATGGACGCAGAGCCCAGGGGATACCGATTGCCGGCAGGAACAGGAGGCTGATGATGATAAAATTTGTAAGCGTTAAGCTGGGTAATTTGAGTTCAAAAGTAGGGCAACTCTCGATGAGAGTGCCTCCAAGAAGCCGCGCTCGTCGAGCGTTGGCCTACTCAAAGCAAGCTCAAATATTACAGAAAATATAAGCTTAACGGTAACCAAATCTAGGGCCCCGAGATCACGGTCACGAACGCGTCGGTGTCAAAGTATTTTTTCACCACTTTGTTAAGTTCATCCAAGGTGATGCCGTCATATTTCCCACCGTTTGTCCAAGGAGATATGTAGCCATTTCCGTAATACTCCTCAAGGGCGCTGTTGAATATCAGGCTGTGCTTGTCGAGCGTCTGCTCCGCAAGATCCTGTCTGATTCTGGCTTTCGCTGATTCAAATTCGTCTTTCGTGACGGACTTGCTGGTCAAAAGCTGGAGCCGTTCCTTGTTAAGAAGGGAAAAAACCTGTTCGGCCGCATCAGGCTTGGTTCCCGCGTAAAACGACATGAACCCCTCATGAAACCCCAGAAAACTTGATATTCCCGTGTAATATGCGAGACCTGATTTTTCACGTACGGACTTAAACAGCCGGGAAGTCTGTCCATTGAGGATTTTGGAAAGGATGTTTAACGCGTATCTGTCTTCACTGTTATTGTCGCATACCGGAAAACTCATGAGCACCACTGCCTGTTCCCTCGGAACCTTCACAGATTCACGGATATTTTTTTCGGGGAATTTGGGACGTTCCGGAATTTCATCGGCACCCTTTTCATTCCACTTGACGTCCCCTATGATGTCTTCTATTTCGCTGAGGATTTGCTTTCTGTCAAAATCGCCTGCTATGCCGAAAACGGCTTTCCCTGGAAGAAGACATTTCTTGAAATAAAAATCCTTGAGCTGAGCGACGGTTAGACTCTTTACACTTTCCTCAGTTCCGAACGGATTGTGGGAGTAAGGATGTTTCCCATAGAGAATTTCGACGGTTTTGTCGTCGGCTGCATTCTGTGGTGCAAGCTTTCTGCTGGCGAGCATTTTAACTGTGTTTTCCTTCTCCCTTTCAAACTGCTTCGCTGGGAACGACGGTTCCGTTAGAATTGACCTTAAGGCTTTGAGTGCCGGTTTCAGGCTGTTCTTATGGCAGTTCATGGAGATTGTAAGCGAATTGTTCCCCCCGGCAATGCCGAGGTCAATCGCATTGTCGTCTATCAGGCTTGCAAGCTCCTGTTCATTATAGGAACCCGTTCCGGCAGTCAGCATTGATGAAAGAATCTTGGTGATACCCGCGTTTTCCTTATTTTCACGGATTACGCCTCCGGGCAGGACAATGCAGATGTCAACCAATGGAAGCTTTGCATCTTGGAGGGTTATTATTTTCTGTCCCGATTTGAGTTTCAGAAATTCAGGCTGGTTCAATTCGGTCTTCTTCCGCTTGTCAATCGCCTCGGAGTCATCCTTTTTTTCTTTCGGAAGAAGTTCGACCACCGTGCAGTTCTCGGCCGTCAGGTATTTCCTTGCAACTCTTGTGATATCGTCAACCGTCAATTTTGAAACGTTTTCGAGATACTTGTTTACATATTCCGGCGTGCCATAAGAGAGAACGGAGTTTCCTATCATTCTTGCGACATTGCCGTTTGAACGCAAAGTCCGGGAGTAACTGGTGCTTATCTGGTTTACAATCCTCTTCAGCTCGTCTTTACTGACTTTATCATCGCCGGAAATCTTTTTTATCTCATCGAATATTGCGGTTTTAAGAGCCTCTATCTTATCGGGAGCCGTAGTTGCGCTCACCCCAAAAATGCCCTGGAAATATGGAGTGTATGAAAATGCATCGATATGAATTGCCAACTGGCGTTCATCTTCAAGCCTGTTGACAAGCCGTGAACTTTTGTCGGATCCAAGCACTGACGCCAGAATGTCTAGGGCTGGCACGTCCGGATGCGAACAGTCGGGTATGTGAAAGCCGACTGCGAGTCTCGCAAGTGGATCCTCGAAATGATATACGGAACTTCGGGTGCAGACCTGCTCAGGTTCTGCGGCGAGCGGCGGTTCCGCCAGTTGTCCGCGCGACCAGTTTCCGAGTTTCTCCCTTATCAGCGCAATCGCATTGTCCGAGTCTATGTCCCCGCTTATGACGAAGAAAGTGCGCTCCGGAGAATAGCGTTTCCTGTAGTAGTCCAGCATCATGCTCCTGTCAACCGACTTTATTTTCTCCTGATAGCCGATGATGGGATGCCTTGCAGGATGCTCCATGTAGAATTCAAGCCAGAGTTTTTCACTGAGATAGCGGTCGGGATTGTCGGAACTCATGGATCTTTCGCGGAGGATCACCTCTTTTTCATTCGCAAACGAATCCTCCGGGAAATTCGGCGCACTTATCACGTCGCAAAGTATGTCTATCGCCTTGTCGGATGCGCCGGAAAGTATGTCTATATAGTAAACCGTATTTCCGAGCGATGTATACGCGTTCATGTCACCGCCATTGCGGTTAACCGTTTCCACAATGGAGTCATGCGGATATTTCGCGGAGCCTTGGAACATCATGTGTTCAAGGAAATGTGAAAGGCCACAGCCGAGATAGTCTCCTTCGTGGATACTCCCGGTCTTGACCCATGCCTGCACACAGACAGTCGGAGCCTCATGATTTTCATAGGTGTATATCTTTAGGCCGTTCTCTAGGGTTTCAGACCTGATCCCTTTGATTTCCGGTTTGTCAGATGCGATGGATGGCAGAGTGTTTATTGTCATGCTAAGCAATAATAATTGGAGTATTGTTTTCTTGAATCTTGTCAGTTTTGAACGGCTCGGAAAACGCCCTGTCAAAGTCGAATCCGTTTTTAAAATCTGAAAGTGAGTCATTTTCGGTTTTTCCCAGTAATTTCCTATTTACTAAATTAAAAACAACGTTGCCTACATCAATACTGCTTGTAAGCCCCCATATTTTCATGATTTCACCGGCCATTGGGCCGAACTCCTGGATTGCATAACGTCTGAACCCGTCAAGAAGCTCTTGCCCTGAAACATGGTGATCGGATGATTTATCCCTGTCAAGATTCAGCATGGTGAAAACGACTGCCTTGCTTACAAACTCGTATGCCTCTAAGGCATAACGTGAATCATCCTTGACAATCTGCCTGACAGCTTCTCTGAATTTAATGTCTTCCATAATTATTTCTGCTCTTTCGAAAATCTTCCGCGCCCCGTAGAGGCAATTTCAAAACTGCCTCTTTTGAGCTGATTTGTCAAGTTGGAGTTCACGGCTTTAGCGTGTCCAACTTGTTGAATACTAAGACACACTAATCCGCCTAGGCGGACCAACGTTCGCATTGCCATAACAACCATTTTTTTGTATTTTGAAATCAGCTCCGTCAAATATGAATTTCCACATATCACCCTTATTGTATGTCAAGTAAATAGTTTTGCAATTGTGTAACTTCAAACATCTAAGGGAATCTTTAAATGTTTATTTTGAAAATAGTGTTATAGTACTAGGTTGATCTAAAAAACGGATGCGGATAACGGATAAACATAACAGGGATGCAAAATGAAGAAACAGTTATTATTCTCTCTCTTCGCCGCGGGTGGAATTGCGGTTGTGCTTTGCGGATGCGAAGCGATGGGCGGACGCGACCGGGATTCCCAGTTGCAGAAACAGCAGTTCGACATGGTGCGGGCCCAGACAAATCAGATGAACCAGGTTTCAGCCTCTATTTCCACACTTCAGAACTCGAATGCGGAAATAGTTAAAATCGTAAATGACTTCAACCAGAAAATAGCCAATCTTGAACAGAGGAACTCCGCGCTCGAGAAGAACATCTCTAACCTCCAACAGCAGATTGCAGCCGAAAAACAGGAAAGGCAGACGACAATCAACAAGATGATAGACCAGATTTCCAAGGAGGTAAGCAAAGCTTCCACGCCTGTACCCGCGGCGGCGGCATCGGGAAGCGGACCTGTCGGCTCCGGCGAGTTTTTAGAACACAAGGTCGAATCCGGACAAACCCTAGGAGCCATTGCGAAGGCGTACGGCGTAACTGTTCAGGAAATAATGACGGCAAACAGGATGAAAGACTCCTCTCTCCGCGTCGGACAGACTCTTTATGTCCCGAAAAAGAAGTGAACTGAACTTTGAACATCCAACATCGAACACTCAACTTTGAATGGCAAATGTGAAAAACAACTGGATTTTGACGATTAATCTGCGAATTAAATATTCAAATTCATTCGATGTTGGAAGTTTCCGCCACGGCGGATTCAATGTTCGATGTTCAGATTCTTAAGGAAAACCATGGACGAATACAAAGATTCTTTCAAGCAGACCGCCCAGATCCCCGGACAGCCGAAAAAAAGCATTGCCCCGACAGTCAGCAAGGCCATCGTCCAGATTGTTTGGATAATCGCGATATTCGCATTTGTCGAATTCCTTTTCTTCGGATTTATCTTCTACAAGATGTTCTCAAAGCCGTTCAATATGCTTGACAAGGCGTTGAGTCCGAAAATTGACATTACCCAGACTTTCATCGGATACACCGAACAGCAGAAGAAAGTTCAGCGACTGCTTCTCCTTAAAACCACAAGAAACGAGACAGACCGTAAAGAATATAGGTTTTCATATCCGTGGATCATGAACGGAAAAACCCTGAGCAGTGCGGTAATGGAAGTCAGGGCCCCCGTCACCTACAGCTATTATGTCGACATGAAAGGCCAGTGGAAAATCATCTGCGAAGGCGAAACTCTCACAATTATAGCCCCAAAAATCCAAGTTGAGGAACCCGCAACCGACCTGACTCGGCTCGAGACGCACATCGACAGTGGCAAGCTCATTTTCAATGAGACCGGGAAGCTTGAGGAACTCAGAAAGCAGTTCTACTCCGACATGATTAAAAAGGCGATGAGCCGCGAATATGTGGATTCCGTGCGTGAGGACGCAAGACGCAGTCTTGCGGACTTCGCAAACGGCTGGATACTCGCGGATATCGCTAAAAAATATCCCGCCGTGAAATACATATCAGTCCGCTTCGAGGACGAAGAGAAATTCCCCCTCCTGAACTACTCCGTGAAGAAAATGTAAAATATTTACTGAACTGACATACAGTTAAGCTAAAACTCCACGATTGCCCGATAGAGGTTGTCCTGTTCCCAGGTTTTCATGGTTTCCACGGTGACGGCATTTTTGACATTGAATTCGCCGCAGGCGGTTCTTCTTAGGGAAAAAAGGACAGCTCCGCATCCGAGATTCTTCCCTATATCCGAACAGATTGTCCTCACATAAGTGCCCTTTGTGCATTTCAATGCAAAATCCGCATATGGCGGATAGATCTTTTTCATGTCAAGACTGTGTATGGTTATTTTTCTGGGCTCCCTTTCAACCTCCTTGCCGGCGCGTGCAAGCTCGTAAAGACGTTTCCCGTCTTTCTTGACTGCGGAAACCATCGGTGGAATCTGTTCCATCTCGCCTGCGAACTTCGCAAACTCGGCTCTCACCATTTCTTCGGTGAGAAATGAACAGTCTTTTTCGGAAATGACCTGTCCGTCCATGTCCTGGGAATCAGTCTCCGTGCCGAACAGGACAGTTGCTTCATAAGTCTTGTCGGATCCACTGAGCTGCTGACTCATTTTTGTAGCATGTCCGAGGACGATGACGAGCAGTCCGGTGGCGGCAGGATCAAGAGTTCCGCAATGCCCCACCTTGGCAACCGAGAAGCGCCTTCTTATAAAATTGACCACATCATGGCTCGTCCATTCTTTAGGTTTGTCGACTAAGACAATTCCGCTATGTGGAAATGCACCTTTTATATCTCTCATAAATTCACATTCCTTTATTATCTTGAACGACAATATATCCCGCAAAGTGTCTGAAATACCATGGGAAATAAATTAGGTTCTTTCTTAAAATGAGTGGGCAATAGTGCATACCCCTCCAAGATGGGTTACATTATATTCCAGACATTTAAAGAAATCAATTTGAATATCCAATATCCAACACGGAATATCCAATGATGAAGGAAAGAAAATTCGATTTACAGGAACGTTTCATCGCGTATGCTGTGGCATACTCGTACTTTCGGAACAACTGCCGGAAACAAAAGCAGGGAGATATATGAGTTGATCTCGATATTGTTTAAAAGCATAGACACTGCGAAAAAGAAATAAGAAGCGATAGAAATATCTTCACTTGGATATTGGGTGTTCCGTGTTGGATATTGGATATTCGAAAAATTTACCCACTTAAAATGAGAAGAAACCGGAATTTTGTTCCACGCTTATCCGTCGTTTATCTGGAAAAAGCCACTTATGAATGTAGCTTATAGCTTTTCATCAGGAATCAAAACACAAAATGTTAAAGAAATTACGCCTTATAATTATCATATTCTCCCTTATTTCCGGGGTCTCAGTCTCTGCAGGCGATGCCGAGGCGCGTACCTGTCTGGACAAGGCGATCATCAAGGAAAATACCGGTGATTTCAAATCCGCGGGCGAGGAATATCTTGCCGCGGAACACTATGCGGATGATCCGGTCCTCAAAGTGAACGCCATACAGAAGGCGTCTGAATGCTACAGGAAAGGCAACTTTCTTTACAAGGAGTTTGAATGCCTTGAAAGCCTTCTCAACGCCTTTCCTTCAAGCGTAGATTTTGCCGCGACAGTCCAAAGGGAATACGAGATAGCCACACTTTTTTACCAGGGAAAAAGGGATACCGCACTTTCCTGGATGCCATGGATAAAGGACAAGGACAGGGCGCTTGAGACATTTGAAGCGGTCATCAAGCATGCCCCGTTTGCGAAGTTCGCGCCTGAAATGCGGTTAAGGCTCGGACGACTGTACATAGATGCGAACAAGATCGACGAAGCGACAAAAGTATTCAGGGATGTTACGAGGATGTATCCGAAATCGGAGGAGGCGAAGTTCGCAGAATTCGAACTTGCCAATATTCTCCTTCAGAAGGCAAGGAGGGGGGACGGGGACGGATCCTATGTCCGCCAGGCTCAGGATGCCATGAGGAAAATAATTGACAAGTATCCGAATGCCCCTGATGTCGGATGGGCAAAGGAATCCATAGTGGAGGCGGATCAGATAGCGGCGAAAAGGCTCTACGGTCTCGCCTCTTTCTATCACAGGATGGAAAGGGACGAGGCGGCACAACGTTATCTGAATGAACTTATTGTCGCATATCCCGATGACAAGATCTCGACGGAGGCGGAAGAATTCCTCGGAAAAATGAATCAGGACTACAAGCCTTCCGGAATTGAAAAAAAGGAACCTTATACCGTAAAATATAAACTTGAAGATATGCCCGACGAAAAAGAGAAGATAATGATTGTCCCTGAAAACAGCAACGGAAAATGGATGCTTCCAATTGAAGACCTGGGTCTGGGCAAAAAGGGAGACTCGAACACTCAGAAAGATGAAAAGGGGAATTGATTATATGAATGCTGTAAAAAAAGTTTTAATCTGCACCGCCATTCCGTTGATATGCCTGATTGTTTCCGGCTGTGGCTATCACATGGGCTCAGTCATGCATCCGCAGGTTCAGACGATTGCAATTGCCCCGATAAAAAATGAAACCTTGGAGGAGTTTGCAACTCCTTGCATGAGACAGGCTCTTGCAGAACAGTTCCAGATCGACAATTCCCTGAAACTGAAAACAGTGGAAGAGGCTGACTGCGTGATGTATGGCAGAATTACAAAAATTCAAACCACTGGAATAGGATTTGATTCGACAAATAACGAACAAACCTATACCCCCGCGGAATTCGCACTTGAAATAACCTTTGAATTTACCGTTATAATCCCGGGACGTTCAAAATTCCTGATAAACACACGCGAGGTTACAGGGTTTGCCGCCTACCAAGTCAATGCCGACAACGAAATTGCAAGACGCAGAGGCATTCAGATGGCATGCCGGGCTGCAGCCGAAAAAGCGGTTGTTTATACCGTCGAAGCATGGTAGTCGGAAAAGTTAAAGAAGAAGCGGGTCGCTGGTCGTCAGTCGTTGGCAAGGAGTAAGCGGTAGAATCCGGAAATCTTGTTGGAGTTCACAACTTCAGTTGTGACTTATAATCATCAAGATGCACGACTAAAGTCGTGAACTCCAACTTAAGAAATCAGCTCAGCTGAGGCAATTTTGAAATTGCCTCTTTAAGATTGGATTTTCTTTAAACTCGGACACTTGGCCACTGGACACTTGGAATCTTATTGAAAGGATCAGACCAATGATTCATATCGGGCACGGTTTTGATGTTCACAGGCTCGTCTCTGGCAGGCCGTGCATAATCGGCGGGGTTAAAATCCCCTCAAAGCTGGGACTGCTGGGGCACAGCGACGCTGACGTACTGACCCATGCGGTTATGGATGCCGTGATTGGGGCGTTCGCGCTCAGAGATATCGGAACATGGTTCCCGGATACTGATTCATCTTACGCAAACGCCGACAGCATTGGACTGCTGAAGAAAATTCTTTCCGACAAACGCCTTAAGGGGTGGCGACTACTCAACATTGATTCCACTGTCATCGCCGAAAAGCCAAAAATCGCAGAATACGTCCCGGCAATGAGAAAAATTCTGGCAGATGCATTTTCAACCGATGAAATGAACATATCCGTGAAGGCGACAACAACCGAGGGCATGGGTTTCTGCGGGAGAGGCGAAGGTATCGCCGCCATGGCGGTAGTTCTGTTCGAGAAGTGAATCGGTGATTTTAATATCCAATATCCAACACGGAATATTCAATGTCCAAGTTAGGAATTCAATTCCGATGTGAATTGGAAATTGAGTGTTGGATATTGGATATTAAAATTTTTATGAAATTAATCAGGAGGACGCATGTCAACATATCTGGCTTTTGACCTTGGAGCGTCAAGCGGACGCGGAATCATTGGGAAATTTGAAAACAACAGGCTTGAACTTTCAGAGGTGCACAGATTTTCGAACGGACCAATAGAGAGAGACGGTTCCCTGTTCTGGGATATTGAATTACAGTTTTCAGAAATCAAAGAGGGAATAAGAAAAGCCGTTACGGCCGGACATGAAATCTCCGGAATAGCAATCGACACTTGGGGTGTTGATTATGCCCTGCTGGGAAAAAACGGGAAATTTGAGAGGAACCCCTATCATTACCGCGATGCCAGGACAAATGAAATTCCCGAAAGACTTTTCAGGACAATGCCTTTTGAAAAAATCTATGAAAGCACCGGTATCCAGTTTATGCGTCTGAATTCGCTTTATCAGCTTTTAGCGCACAAGGAACAACATCCCGAGGATATGAAAGATTCCACTTTCCTCATGATGCCCGACGCCCTTTCGTACATGCTTTGCGGCAAAGTCGAATGCGAATATACCGACGCAAGCACGACCCAGCTGTTAGATGCAAAAAAAGGTGACTGGGATTTTGACCTTATTGAAAAAACAGGCCTCCCAAAATCTCTCTTCCCAAAAATTGTGGCCCCATGCACAGAGGCGGGAGTTTTACGCGAGGATCTACAGAGGGAATTAGGTTGCGGTCCGATTCCAATATTCAGGGTGGGAAGTCATGACACCGCATCCGCTGTCGCCGCCGTTCCCGCCATAAAAAAGGGAAATTGGGCTTATATCAGCTGCGGCACATGGGTTCTTCTCGGAGTTGAAATAGACAAGCCGGTCCTTACTGAAAAAGCAAGAAAGGCCGGTTACACAAATGAAGGTGGGCTCGACGGAAAAATCCGCTTCCTCACAAACATAACCGGACTCTGGCTTCTTCAGGAGTGTTCAAGGGTCTGGAATGAAAAAGGAAAGAAGTATTCATACTCCGACATGGTGAAAATGGCGGAATCTGCGGAACCGATGAAATTCCTTATCAACCCCAATAACCAGAAATTTCTCGCCCCATGCGACATGCCGGAAAAAATCCGTGAATACTGCGGAGATACCGGACAGGGTGAAATAAATGACGATGCCGCCGTCATCCGTTGCGTCCTTGACTCCCTGGCACTGTGTTTCAGGGCAAAAAAAGATGAGCTCCAAGATATAGCCGGAATCAGATACGAGTACATTCACATTGTCGGGGGAGGATGTCAGAATAAACTTCTCATGCAGTTGTCCGCGGACGCTCTCGGAATTCCGGTCATAGCCGGTCCTGTCGAGGCTACGGCAATAGGAAATATCATGGCGCAGGCGATTGCCGACGGTAAACTGGATTCTCTTGAAAAAGGCAGGGGGATAGTGAAGGAATCATTCCCGGTTGACACATATCAACCAAGAAAAACGGGGGGTTCTATTCCCGGAAAGCATTTGGACAGATTCAGTAAACTGCCGTAAGAACACTTAGGGGAACCTCTAAAAATTCGCATTTGGCGCGTTGCGGAAGATTTTTGAAAGCTCAAAAAGAATTTCTGAACGAAGGCGTATCAAGCGATACGCCGAGAGAAGAACATTATTTCTTGAGCCAAAAAGATCCGCAACCCGAAGGGAGACAGATTCTTATGAATTCCAGCGTTGTCGTAAAACTGCTTACATACCGCTTCGGGTATGCTCGCAATTTTCCTCCTAGCTGCCTATTCATAATCTCCTGTCTCGCGCCATATGCCAATTTTTAGAGGTTCCCTTAAAATCTG
>CAMCYE010000073.1 GCA_945883805.1 Victivallis vadensis
ACGATCAGAAACCGGAGCTGCTTTTCACACAGGCGGCTGACCAGCTATATGCCGTTGATCTTGATAACGATAAGCGTAATGATTTGGTGTTAATGTCCGGAAGCAAAGCTTATATTTTTTCCGCTGCAAAGACGATTAAGGGTAAAAAACTTGACGAGGCGGACAGGATTCTGGAAGCATCGCCAGGTCATGTGTTTACGGTTCTTGCCTTCAAAGATGTCAATCTGGACGGCCTCTGCGACATTGTCGCCGCTCAGGCAAAAGGACAGGAAACAAAGACGGTCACATTTTATCAGGAAAAAGACAACAGTAAAGCAGATGGAAAGGATGTGTCCAGATGACAAATAAAGTTCTCTTGTCAAGTGTGTTTTCTGTATTATTCGCCTTAAGCGGTTTGGCCGTGAACCCCGCCGATTACGAAAAAAAGCCGGAAGGCTTCCCGTATTACACCGGAAAGGTTTTTCCCGAAGCGCAAAAGGCGGTTTACAAGGAAACGTTCCTGGCGCTGGAAAAAGTCAGCATCCTTGCAGGCAAGGGTCTCGACAAGGAAGATATAATCCTGAATACCGTCCGCAACAGGATACAGGAATGCGGCGGCAAAGTCGGAACGGTAAAATCCCCGGCTGAAGCCGAAGGTGTTTTGATTTCAATCGGCGACAATGAAGGCTGTGAGATTTCCGCTCCGGAGAAACCTCAGGGATATGCCATAAGTGTTATTGAGAAGAACGGCAAGAAAATCATCTGCCTGAAGGGGCATGACCTTCAGGGCAATTTATGGGCGGCCTCCTCGTTTAACCAGCTGGTCAAGACGGAAAACGGCAAGCCGTTTTTCCGTGAAGCCGAAATAAGCGACTGGCCGGATGTCGCAAAACGCGGCTTTATCAGCGCGCCGTTCCATGGTGACAAAATGTCCTTCAGCTGGTTGATCAGTTGCAAGATCAATATGGTTTCATTCTGCAGTTTATGGAGGCCTTTATATCGCGAGACTTGGCGGAACGGGCCGACTGATTTGCAAAAAAGCATTATTGAAAACATGGGTCGTCTGCTTTCCCCGTTGGAAATAGAATGGTACGCCTCCATTGCGCCCATGGGGGTTGCAGGCGGGAAAAATTATATTTTTGAATGCTCTGATGAAAAAGATTTCCAGATTATCCATGACTATGCCTGCTTGATTGCGAAAAACAAAGGCGGTCTCTACCTGGCCTTGGACGACTTCCGTATACCCATTACGGAGGCGGACATGAAGAAATTCGGCAGCGCCCGCGAAGCCGACATCTATTTTATCACCCGTCTCTATAAGACAGTCAAAGCACAGTTTCCCGAATTCCGAATGCTGGTCTGTCCGCCGTTTTACTGGGGGCCGGATTCCGGAAACACCTACTCGGAAAACCGTGAGGACTATCTAAAGGCGGTGGGCGACAGGCTTGACCCTGAAATAAAGATTTTCTGGAGCGGCCCCCGCGTTAAAAGCAGGGAAGTGAATCAGATGCAGGTAAAGTGGATAAGCGACCTGATCAAGCGTAAACCCGTCTTCTGGCAGAACACCAAGGATTCCCCGCATGCGGACTGGGCGTGCTATGTCGGTGATGAATATGACTGCTGGGGCAAATGGCATTATCAGGAATTTTTCGATGATGTTGACGCCTATCTCTTTAATGCAAACGGCAAGCAGGACTATCCCGCCATTGCCACATTGTCCGATTACCTCTGGAACCGGAAAGCCTACACACCGGCTGGCTCGACCCGCACCTCCGTCGCCATGATGTTCGGCCCGGAAGCCCTGCCCCTATACAAGGATTTGAATCAAAAGTTCTCAACCCTTGACACTTATGGTTTTTATCCAAGTCCCGGCGCAGGCAGAAATCTGAAAAGCATAAGGGAAAACATGCGGCAGATTGGCGAAGCTTACAAAAAGGCCTATGCCTATAATCCTGATGCGCTGACACTTTTCAGCGGAATGGAATGGTACAATAAAATGGCGGAACGCTTTGTTAAGGCCCTTGAGTCTAATCCGAAATTCGAATCACTTTCCGTTCAGGCGGCGGAAAGCATGGTACATGCGGAGCAGGAAACCGGTTTGAAAAAAGACCGGGATACATTCCTGTCAGCAGCGGAATTTGACGGTGGGCAAGTGCCGCGGGTTTACGGATATGTGGCTAAGGAAAAAGAGATTGATCTTGCCAGGCGCCTATGCACCTGGATAAACGGGGCAAAAACCACCCGCCACTCCATGAAGGCAAGTTTCACTGTTGAACCTTTCCCTCCCTCCGCTGACTACAAACTGATAATTTCAGGCGCCAACGACGATTCGCTGAAGCCTTGCAAGATCAAAATTGCGGTTAACAGCACAACTGTTTTTGAAGGCGCCAGCCCGTTCAGCAGTCAGAAATGGTCAGTCAAAGAATTCAAAGTTCCGGCTACCGCTTTAAGCCAGTTCAGGAACAGCACTCTGACAGTAAGCAATATGGAAGACACCGACAACCTGTCCGGTCCGCCATTTTTCCTGCTCAATTACGCGGTATTAAGGAAGACTGAGGAATGAACAGGCCAGTAATATCAAAAGATAAATTGCCGCTACCGGCATTTCATGGAGTCCGCTATGAAAGTTGATGTCAAATTGCAAAAAGCCTCACATGCCGTATCCGAATACCTGATGGGACACAATTTGGAAATGTACCCTGGAGGCGCTTGCGGCGTCTTGACTGACCGGCTGGAAAATCCAAAATTCCTGGGGCCTGCAGATGTCATGTCCGGCAGCCCCCCGGGATGGAGCATAACTCCTTTTTACGGCAAATCGGCACCCGGCATGGGCATGGCATCCGGAGACGCGATAATGCTGGAAAAGCGAAACGGCGCAAATGTCATTCTGCATCAGGCCGAACGCAGAATCTATAAAGGCGAGATGCTTGAAGTTGAATTATGGGCGAAGGCCTGGCACGCCCCGGTAGCCATGGAGATAATGCTAAAACCGACGATCATGCGGCATCCGGCCTATGTGTCCGGCAAAATAACCGTGGACTCTTCGTACTGGAAACAGTATAAACTCGAATTCAAAATCCCGGCGGATGATGCAAATGCGGTATTCCAGATCATGATGGAATCGGAAGGAATGGTCTTCTTGGATCAAGTGCACCTGCGTCCGGCCGGACAGTCCCATGTCGACAAGACTGCTACTGACGCATTCAAAACAATTGGAATTACAGCTCTGCGTTTCCCAGGCGGCAGCATATCCACCGTCTACCACTGGAAGAACGGTACGGGGCCGATACATCTGCGGCCCGTACATCATGATCCGCAGTTCAACACGAAAGTCATTTACGATTTCGGGATTGAGGAATATCTGGAATTGTGCATTGAACAGAATATCACACCACAAATCACCGTCAATATCGGGAGCGGCACTCCAGAAGAGGCTGCGGCATTCGCATCATACTGCCGCGAATTTTACATAAACAGAGGAATTAAACCGCCGGTCGCCTTTTTCCAGATGGGCAATGAGCAGTTCGCAGCCCATGAATCCGCACACATGACCGGCGAGATGTATGTGGGAGCGCTACGCGATTACGTGCCAGCGGTAAGGAAAGCCTATCCGGAAAGCAGGATCATCGCCGTAGGTTATCCGTATTCCGGGGAATTTGGATCTCAGGAAAGAACCGTATGGCGGACGCTTATTCTCGACAAGGTCCCGGAACTTTTCGACTTGATTTCCAATCATTATTATAAGGGGCAATGGCGGGAAACCTTTACGGAACAGCAGAAAAACGCAGTTGACAGCATCGGAAAAATACGTGATGACTTGCTTAAAATGGTTGATGATGTAAAACAGCGCAAGCTGAAAACCAAAATCGCGCTTACCGAGTGGAACTACTGGCTTTACTCCAACGCCTACTGTCGGCAACAGCCTGATGAGGGTTTTGAGCCGATGGATCCGATCCACTGCCTTTATACCGCCGGCATGTTCCATATGATGGCTGAACTTGGTGAACATGTAGAACTTTCCAACTATTACCATCTCCTTAACGGAATGGGCGTATTCACCAATTTTGCAGGAAGATTTCATGAGAGTCCGGTGGCGGCTGTTTTTCGGTTTTACCGGCCAGCGTTTCCCGGGAAATTCATTCCTGTCAAAAACAATTCGCCAGAATATGCAGGTGGAATTTCCACCGTCAGCGGCATCGGTATTGAAACGCCAATAGAAAAATGGCTTTTCATGATAAATTTTGACCCTGAAAATACTTATCAGCTAAAATTGCCTCCAGAATTTCAGAAGGCGGTCAAGGAAATATTATATTTTAAAGACATGCGGAAAGGGATTGAATCTCCTGCGCTGATAAAAAGGAGCAATTCGGAAACACTGACGCTTCCGCCCATGTCCATTTGCAGATCAGTATTAAACAAATGAGCTAAAGGAGTTGTAATCGTGCCTAAGGAAGACATTGAAGGGTTGGTTGCCCACTGGCGTTTTACGCCGACAAGCGAACATCTGGCGAACCCGCACAAGGGCTGTTGTACGTTCCAGCGGTTCAACGGCGATCCGCTGTATCCCGGAGTTGTGTGGAGCGAGGAGGGGCCGCTGAACGGAGCCCTTGCACCGAGTGTCAAGACGGGGATTCCCGGCTATGCGCCAGCCGCAGTGACGCCAGGCTACCTGCCGACCACGGTGGCCTATTGCCGGTGGTTCTGGGAGAAGCTCGAGCCCCAGCGAAACCAGTACGACTTTTCGATGATAGACAAGGCCCTCGACACCTGTCGTGAGCGTGGACAGACACTCGCCGTGCGTCTGATGCCCTTCGGTGACATGAACTCCGGCCAGCCGGGGCTTCCAAAATGGTACGACAGCAGTTTTCCGAAACTCCCGCATGCCGGCTGGAAGGAGAAAGTGCCTGACTATGACTCGGCGGAATATTTCGAGACCTGGAGTTCCCTTATCTGCGAGTTCGCCAGCCGTTACGACAGCAACCCCCTGCTGGAAACAGTGGACGTGGCCTTCATCGGTTCGTGGGGCGAGGGAGGCGGAGTTTGCTGCCAGAAACAGATCGACCGCTTTGCCGAAATGTACCGGCAGGCCTTCAAAAACACCCCGCGCCTATCCCTGATAGGTGGTGGAGGAGATCTGGGCGGCGACCAACTCCGTGCCGGCATCGAGCGCGGCAGTGGCTGGCGCGGCGACGGCTTCGGGGAAATGAAGAAGACTGGGAAGCATCTCCCCTACGCTCCTCTGCACCGCGAGTGGAATCACATGATGAACTGTTTTCCCATGCGCGTCGCCGAGACCGGAGCCACGGACGCGTGGAAGACCGCCCCAGTGCATTTCGAGACATACACGTCGCCGCTGGAATTCTTCCGCCAGACCGATTACGACCTCGACTTTGTCCTCGAGCAGGGCTTGAAGTATCACACCACATATTTTATGCCGAAGTCCGTCGCCATGCCGGACCAATGGATGGACAAGCTGGCGGCGTTCTGTGAAAATCTCGGCTACCGCTTCATCTTCCGCCAGGCAACGCTCAGCCGTCAGGCTAGGCGTGGCGAGAAGTTCGTTTTCCGGGCCTGGATCGAGAACGTCGGCGTCGCCCCGCTTTACCGGCGGTACACATTCGCCCTTCGGCTGCGTCAGGACACCACTGAACACATCATTCCGTTTGACGATGTGGATGTCCGTTCATGGCTGCCGGGAGATGTTTGGATACCCAGGCTTCTCGACCTGCCGAAAGGGCTGCGCCCGGGCTGGGTGGAGGTCTCGGCGGGGTTGCTCGATCAGACGACAAAAAAACCGGCCATAAATTTCGCCGTCAAGGAGCGCTTTGCCGACCGCTGGGTTTTGCTGGGGGGATTCGAGTTGTTGTGAGTGGCAATGGGAAATTCTTAATGTGGAATCGGATATTCATCCATTGTCAAAAGGATTTCGAGCAAAACAAGGAGCTCCATGAGAGCAGCCGATAAACAACGTTTCATTATTGCCGGTCTCGGCAACCGAGGCCGGGATTCGTTCGCCAGAGCCCTGCTGGCGTTTCCAGAGAGGGGCGTTCCGGAATTCAGGGAACGGGCAGATATAGTTGCCTTTGTAGATTCGAATATTGAACGGGCGCGGGTGGCGAACGAAGTATTAGGCACTTCCATCCCGGTTTTTACATCCATCTCCGAGGCTGTAGCTGAACATCCGGCAGACTGGGCGGTAATCACTACTCCAGACCATACTCATGCTGACATTGCGACCGAGGCCCTCAGCCGTAAACTGCATATCGTAATCGACAAACCCCTGGCCACCAGCGTATGGGAATGCAATCGGATCATTGAGGCCGGCAAGAAATACGACCGACAGGTGATAGTAGGTCACAATATGCGGTACAACGAGCACATGCTGACTCTTGCCGATCTCGTACGCGGCGGAGCCATCGGCAAGGTACAGCAGATCGAGGCGGCTGAAATCCTTGATCTGGATCACGGCGGCAGCTATTTCAACCGATGGCATTCGGAATTCGATAAGTCAGCCGGACTTATGAATCACAAATGCTGCCATCAACTTGACATCATAAACTGGGTGATAGATGATCGGCCTGTCGGCGTTTCCGCCATGGGTGATCGAACCTATTACGTGCCGCGTAAGGATATCAAGACTGGAGCCCGTTGCAGTGAATGCGCCATCGCCGGACAATGCGTCCATTTTTGCGATGTTAAAGCAAGTTATTCAGGAAACAGGCCGGAAGACGCTCAACGGCTGCGCCGGATGTATGTGGACGTTGAGCATGTGGACGGTTATATCCGGGACCGCTGCGTGTTCAGCGACCGGAATACGATCAATGACCGGGAAGTGCTGAATATACGTTATGCGGGCGGTGCCACGGCTTGCTTCAGCCTGATGACATATGCGCCCCGGGAATACAATTATTTTTACTTCACCGGACATGATGGGCGGCTGGAATATAGCGTTGTTTTTGATGCGGAAGCGAAATCCAAGGCTGTGTCCGGAGGTGCGGAAACGGGGCATTTCCCTAATGAATGCGAACCGCAAATACGGCTATTTAACAAAAATGGACATATTGAATTCATAGACGTCAAAAAATTTCACAAGGGCTTCGGCCACGACGGTGCCGATGTCAAGCTGATTGCCAGCCTGCTCGATGTTGATTTGCCGGGTATCCATCCAGTCCAGCGCGCCACCTTGGAACAGGCGCGGGATGCTGTGTCTATCGCAGATATGGCGGCCCGTTCAATAGCCCAGGGCGGACGCTATGTGGCATTCGAGGAGACTGGCCGTGATTTTCCTCCATTTCCTCCAAGCACATTTTTCATGGCATCGCCAGAAACGATACGTCACAACCTGGAAAACAATAGATAAGGAGAGAGATAAAATGAAAATTGATGCGATTGAGATATATCGTCTGGCGGTACCTATTATCGGTTATTACAAAACCGCTTTTGCAAGAGCCGAATGTTTTAATTCGATACTGGTAAAACTGATATCCGGCAAAAATTACGGCTGGGGTGAAGCCGCGCCCTGGGGATTTCCCGGTTTTTGCGGGGAATGCGATATTACCGCTTATCAAGTTGCGAAAACATTTATCGCTCCGCTGCTATTGGGGCAGGATATCGAAACCGGCAAAGCTCTGCAGCAAAAACTGGCGGGCATAAAGGAAAACAACTTCGCCAAGGCGGCATTCGATCTTGCCTGGTGGGATCTATATGCGAAAGAACAGAAAACCCCGTTATGGAAATTAATCGGCGGTGACAATGACGAAGCCGAAGGCGGTGCCGCGATCGGCGCGCTGGATTCCATAGACCTGCTGATGGAGGAAGTGCAAAAGGTGGTTGATGCCGGATATCCGCGCATCAAACTGAAATACTGCCCCGGCTGGGAATTGGAAATGCTGCGCGCCCTGCGGAAAAATTTCCCCAATGTGATAATCCACATTGACTGCAACAGCGCCTATACGCTTGCCGATCTTGATATGTTCAAGAAACTTGACGCCTGCAATCTGGCGATGATAGAACAGCCGCTGATGCATGACGACCTCCTTGATCATGCAGTTCTGCAAAGTAAAATCGGCACACCGATATGTCTTGACGAAAGCATTACTTCGGCGGACAAGGCCCGAAAGGCAATACAACTCAAAGCGTGCAAATGGATAAACATCAAGCACGGCCGGGTCGGCGGCATAACCAATGCCCTGCTTATACATGACATATGCAAAATCTCCAATATTCCATGCTGGATAGGTTCAATGGGGGAATCCGCCATTGGTTACGCTTTCAGTCTGGCATTGGCCACTTTACCCAACATCAAATATCCTTCTGATATTTTACCGTCCTCCAGATATTATAAGAAAGATCTTGGATATCCTGTACTGCAGAATCCCGTTCCCGGAAAATTCATAGCATTCCCAGTGCCAGGGATCGGAGTCGAACCTGATCCTGAAATGCTGGAGTGTGTAACCGTTGAGAAAACGTTCGTAAGAAGAGATTAAATAAGGATAAAACAAGGTGGGTGAACTTCCACACGTTACGGACAGCACTAAATCTGATAGCAGCAACAAGACATATCATTGCGGGACTTTGACCTATGCGAAAATCGGGTTGGTGGGATTATTCGCGTCGCTGCTTTGGGGGGATTTCTGTTTTACCTTAATGGAAACGGTCGTTCCCAGCATACTGCCGTTAAAGCTGAAAGCGCTGGGGTGTTCAAACTGGATGATGGGTTTTATTTTGTCCACCGTTCCCAGCGTCTTAAGCATAACCGTATGTCCATATGTCAGCTTCAGGAGCGATCGCTATCGCAGCAAATGGGGGCGCAGAATTCCGTTTATCGCCTGCACAATGCCGTTCCTCTGCATCAGTCTGGCGATGCTGGGCTGGAGCAGTGAAATTCAGATTTTCCTGCAGGCTTATTTTCCGGTCTTGAACAGCTACGCCCCTTCGACGGTGGCAATCGGACTTATAGCTTTTTTCATGGCGATGTTCCAATTTTACAACATGTTTGTCTCATCGTTGTTTTTCAGTCTCTTCAATGATGTCATTCCTCCGCAGTTCATAGGCCGTTTCATCGGATTACTGCGCGTCGTGAGCGCGGTTGCCGCGACACTGTACAATTATTTCATTTTTCAGTTTGCCGAATCTCACATGCGTGAAATCTTTCTTGGCGCGGCGGTTATCTACTTTATCGGACTTGGGATGATGTGTTTCATGGTAAAAGAGGGCGAATATCCTCCGATTGGATGCGAAACTGACAAGGATAACCGGGGATTGAAAGGAATCAGGACGTTTTTCAAAGAGTGTTTTACACATAAATTCTACTGGCTGATATTTTCAGCCCTCGCGATTATTTCAATATCCTATGCGATCGGAACTTTTGAAATATTTTTCAGGCGGGAAATGAACCTGACGCTGGATCAAATCGGGAAAATGACAGCGATCAGCGGAGTGGCGATGATAATAGCAATGTATTTCGGAGCCATCTTCATTGACCGATGGCATCCACTCCGGGTCACCGTTTACATTTTCGTGTTCAGCCTTATCGCCATAGCCATGAACTGGGTATGGATTTTCATAACTCTTCCCGGAATATATTATTTCTGGTTATGCCTTGGCGGGAATCTGATCGCGACGTTTCAGACGGCACTGTCAACGGCAACGGGCTTTCCCATGCAGGTCCGACTTTTCCCACAATCCCGCTTTGCTCAATTCTGTTCCGCACAGGGGGTAATCCGTTCGTTCTGCACGATGGGAGCCGGGGTCATTGCCGGATTGTTCATAGACGCAATAAGATATTTCTGCGACAGGGGTGATTTCGCGTATCGCTTTAATTTTGTGTGGACACTTTTCTTCTTTGCGGTCGGCACGACACTGATTCTCATCATATATGTCAACTGGTATAAACTTGGAGGCGACGCCAATTATCATCCGCCAGCACCGTGGAGTCCGAAAGGAATGGAGGAAATGCCGATAGTTCCCACTGTCGGGGTGCAATCCCGCTGGCTGAACATTGCGTTACGGCTGTTCGACCTGATCATGCTGATATCGGTGTTGGGAATTTTCCCGCTGATGTGGTGGATGAACTGGCAACATGCCATGAAGGCTTTTTACTGGTTTGCCGTCTTGCTGCTGCCGCTGTCTGTCCTCGCATGGCTGTGCTGGAAATATCTGGAACGGAGCATCAGGAAAGACATGGAACGCGCACGCAACGGCGAAGCGTTGCACAACGGATTCCCGCATCATGGTCTGCTCACGGCAATGGGTGTCAAGTTTCTGTTGGCAACAGGGCTCTGGGTTGCGCAGATAATAATCACCGTCAACATGAAAATGGAAACCGAGGCCGTCATCTTCGGGCTAGGCAACATTGTCACAAATTTTCTGCTGGTCGGCAGTGTGTGGCTCTTCACCCGCATTGAACGCGGCCATCTCACAACTTTGGATAAACAGCTCGCATAAATATATCGTAAAATGTCCGGATAATTTTCTTAAAAGAGGAAGTGTCAAATATGCAAAATAACAATTTGAAGTTTATAGAAGTCAGCAGAAACAACGGAGTCGGTTACCGAGTCCCTTACTGGGAACTGGATTCGGGGCACACCGGGCCACGGGTGCTTGTCACCGCCGCAATGCACGGCAATGAAATACAAAGTCCGGAAATCATCCGACGCTTCAATGAAATCGCCCAGAAAGAGCTGATTGCCGGAAGCTGTATCCTGATTCCGTTCTGCAATCCGGTGGCAGTGCATGGCAGACACGCACACATTGACTTCGAGGTCGGGCGTTATTATGGCCGCGATCAGATAAACAACCTGAACTGCAGCTGGCCCGGAGATCCCAACGGCTCCGACGCCCAGCGGCTGTCTTACGCCCTCTTCAACACTGTCGTCCAGAAGGCCACACATTGCATCGACCTGCATTGCTGGCAGAGCATGACGGCAACAACTGTCCTTCCACAACACGACAATCCGGTCAGCATGGGGATGGCGACGGCTACCCGCCTGCCGTTTATGAAGTACAATACGGAAAGAAAGACTAAAACCCGACCGGAATATCCATGCATTCTTACAGAATACTTCAATGACTCCGGACATCCGGCGCTGGCCATTGAATTCTCAGGACAGTTCTTGACTCACCATCATGAGTTGGAAAATGGAACCATGGCCCTGTTAAACATTTTCAAGAGTCTGAAGATGATGGCCGGCGAGCCGGAAGGGGAAACTAAACGTCCGATAATCATAAACGATCAACAGCAGATTAATGTAACCGCTCCAGTCAACGGTTTATTTGTAAAATCAAAATGCCGCCTTGGCGGAAAAGTGCAGAAAGGCGAATCGCTGGGACATGTTTTCAGTGATACGGATATAACACGGCATGAAATATTATCACCTGCGGCAGGGTGGCTATTCCGCTATGGCCGTCAAGAGGACAGCAGCCGTGTGGCTGATCCGCTGACCGCCTACCATGTATACGCTTCCGCCGGAGAGACAGTAGCGACAATCATCATAGAATAGAATGAAGTGGTGGAATATCAGTTGTATGCCCAGAACCTGCGGCTTGAAAAGTTTCTGGCATGTGCGGCATATTCGAATTACACATGCGACTAGAAGGTTGAGTTGTATAAGACGGAAAAGGTGATGGGAAAATGATTTATTTATAGAGGCAATTTCAAAACTCAAGAAACGGTCGTGACAAGCCCTGGTCGCACGCCACGGCGCGTAAACCTTTGGCGTCGCCATAGGCGGGTAAACATGACCCTCCATCACGCCGCGGCGGATAAATATGGAGGGCGAGGCTTGTCCGAGCCACAGTTTTGAAATTACCTCTATAAACAATTAAGGGAACTATTAAAGGAAAAGGGAGCGTCAAAAGATGAAAATTGATTCTGTTGAAATCTATCACGTGGCAATGCCATTGGTTTATCCTTTTAGAACGGCATTCGGAAATGATGAAGTTATAGAATCCGTACTGGTGAAACTCATTTCCGGTGACAATTACGGCTGGGGAGAAGCTTCTCCGTGGCAGTATCCGGCATATTCTTCCGAATTTGCGGAAGGCCAGTTTATTGTCTCACATAAATTTATCTCAGGTTCACTGCTGGGCAAAGACATTACTTCCGGTCAGCAGTTACAGCAAAACCTTGCATGGATCAAAGGGAACTATTTCGCTAAATCCGGATTTGATCTTGCCTGGTGGGATATCCATGCAAAAATGCAGAACAAGCCTTTATGGCAGATTATCGGAGGTAAAAGCCCAGATGTGGAAGCTGGCGCGGATTTCGGCATCATGGAAAGCATTGATCTCCTCCTTGAAACGATTAAAAAAGCTGTTGCTGAAGGCTACAAGCGCGTAAAGTTGAAATATCGTCCCGGATGGGAATTGAATATGATAAATTCCGTCAGAAATGCTTTTCCCGATCTGGTTATCCATATCGATTGCAACAGTGCTTATACGCTTGCAGACACTGACATGTTCAAGCAACTGGACAAATATAATCTGGCGATGATCGAGCAGCCGCTGATGAATGACGATCTGATAGATCATGCCATGCTTCAAGCCCAGATAAAAACTCCGATATGTCTTGATGAAAGTATAACTTCTCCGGCAAAAGCCAGAAAAGCTATTCAAATAAAAGCTTGCGGTTGGATCAATATTAAGCCCGGCAGAGTCGGAGGAATTACCAATGCGCTGGAAATCCATGATATCGCCGCCGCCGCCGGCATTCCATGCTGGATAGGCGGCATGCTGGAATCAGCGGTGGGGGCTAACCATTGTATTGCATTGGCAACCTTACCGAATATCAAATATCCCTGTGACGTTTTTCCCAGTAGCAGATTTTACAAAAGGGATCTGTCTGTTCCGGAAACTATTCATTCAGCACCTTCGATGTTCAGAGCCCATAACGCTCCCGGTATCGGGGTTGAGCCTGATTCGGAGATGCTAGAAAAGGAAATCTTGAATCAAGTTGTTGTCAAACGTTAATGGATCGGGACTGGCCCGACTTCGGCGGTGAACCGCCGAAGTCGGGTTAAAACGATTTTCATGTCAACATAATTCATTTGTAACATGTCGGATTATATTCGCATATTTAGTACAACTCGAAAACCCGCGTATTCTGGACGTGGGTTTCTACTAGACTAAATAGGATTTGACTTGATGGTTCCTGTTAATTTTTCCGTTCCGGAAAAATTTTCTTCGTCATTTCTTCAGTCCTTTTTCCATTTTCGCCCACGAATCCTTGAGCGGCACTATCCTGTTGAATACGGGTGCTCCGGATTCTGAATCCGGATCGCAGGAAAAGTAGCCCTGTCTTTCAAACTGGAAAAGGCTTCCCGGTTTCGTCCCGGCAAGGCTCCGTTCAAGTTTGCAGTTCTTCAATATTTCAAGGGAGTTCGGATTGAGGAACGATTTAAAATCCCCTTCTTCGGCCGCGACATCGGCTGTAGTGAGAAGTCGCTCGTAAAGCCGTATTTCCGCATCAACCGCATGTTTTGCGGAAACCCAGTGGATTGTGCCTTTCACTTTTCTGCCGTCCGGAGTGTTCCCGCCTCTTGTCGCAGGATCGTAGTTGCAGTGGATTTCGACAATCTGTCCGCTTATGGGATCCTTTACAACCCCGGTGCATGTGGCGAGGTAGGCATATCTTAAACGCACCTCCTTTCCGGGTGCAAGACGGAAATAATCCTTGGGAGGATTTTCCTTGAAGTCGTCCTGTTCAATGTAGATGATTTTCGAGAATGGAATTTTCCTTGTTCCGGCGGAGGGATCTTCCGGATTGTTGACCGCATCAAGTTCGTCAACCTGGCTTTCCGGATAATTGTCTATGACGACCTTGAGAGGCCTCAGAACGCCGAGAACCCTGGGCGCCTTCTTGTTCAGGTCATCCCGGACACAGTGTTCAAGCAGAGCCATGTCTGTCAGGCTGTTATACTTCGTCACGCCTATCGTCTCGCAGAAATTCCGGATCGACTCGGGCGTGTATCCTCTCCTTCGCATTCCGGCTATTGTCGGCATGCGCGGATCATCCCAGCCGCTGACAAGCTGTTCCTGCACGAGCTGGAGGAGTTTGCGTTTGCTCATGACAGTATACGAAAGATTAAGTCTGGCGAATTCTATCTGCCGGGGGTGGCACGGCACGGATGAGAGCTGGTCGAGAATCCAGTCGTAGAGAGGGCGGTGTATTTCAAATTCGAGCGTGCATATGGAATGTGTTATCCCTTCGATCGCATCGGAAATGCAGTGTGCGAAATCATACATGGGATAAATGCACCAATTGTCGCCGGTGCGGTGATGCGTGGATCGCAGAATCCGGTAGATGACAGGATCCCTCATGTGTATATTCGGGGAGCTCATGTCTATTTTTGCGCGGAGGGTGCGCGAACCGTCAGGAAACTCCCCGGCGCGCATTCTTACGAAAAGGTCGAGATTTTCTTCTGTGGGACGGCTGCGGTAGAGGCTGTCTTTTCCCGTTTCAGTAAGTTTTCCACGGTATTCCTTTATCTCTTCAGCGTTGAGGTCGCAGACGTATGCCTTTCCCTTTTTTATGAGTTCGACGGCGTAGCCGTAGAGCTGTTCAAAATAGTCCGAGGCGTAATATTCGCGCTTGCCCCAGTCGAACCCCAGCCATTTGACATCAGCCTTGATGGAATCAACATATTCGATCTCCTCCTTGCTGGGGTTTGTGTCGTCGAGCCGGAGGTTGCAGGCACCGTTGAAATTGAGCGCAGTCCCGAAATTCAGGCAGATTGATTTTGCGTGTCCGATGTGCAGATAACCGTTGGGTTCCGGGGGAAAGCGCGTATTCACTTTTCCATTGTTTTTGTTGTTTTTCAAATCCTCTTCAATCATCGCGTGAATGAAGTTTGACGGAGAGGCTGTGCTTTCGGATGACATGGCGTTTTCCTTAATTAATGTAAAAAGAAATTTAGACAGGATTACAGGATTTTCAAGATGAGCTTTCGGCGGAAAGTTTATAGAGCCTTGAGTTTTCTTTCACAGTCTGTCAGGATTATCTGGTCGATCAGGTCATCTAGGGCGCCATCCAGAATTCCCGGGAGACTATGGATCGTGATCCCGAACCTGTGGTCGGTGACCCTGTTCTGGTGGAAATTATAGGTTCTTATCTTCTCGCTCCTGTCACCGGTTCCGACCTGTGAACGCTTTGTCTCAGCATGCTTCGCATCTTCCTCCGCCTTCTGGATTTCATAGATTCTCGCGCGCAGTATCCTAAGCGCGATATCCTTGTTCTTGTGCTGGGACTTTTCCTGCTGGCTCGCCACGCTTATGCCGGTAGGGATATGGGTCGCCCTTACGGCTGAATCGGTAGTGTTGACGCTCTGTCCGCCATTGCCGGAAGCCCTGAACACGTCGAATTTAAGATCCTGCGGTCTGAGCTCGACCTCAAGTTCCTCAACTTCCGGAAGGACTGTAACGGCAACAGTTGACGTGTGAATTCTTCCGCTTGCTTCTGTTTCAGGAACGCGCTGAACCCTGTGCACACCGCCTTCGTATTTGATGCGGGAATAAACATTATCGCCGGAAAGGGAGAAGACTATTTCCTTTGTTCCGCCATTGCCACCGCTTGAGCTGAGTTCAAGTATGTCGTATTTCCAGCCTTTCGTTTCCGCATAGCGTTGATACATCCTGGCAAGTTCTGTTGCGAAAAGGGAGGCCTCTTCTCCACCGGCAGCCGGCCTTATCTCAACAATTATGTTTTTTGAATCATTCGGATCCTGAGGTATGAGCGCCATTCTCAGCTTCTTGTCGAGACCCTCTATTTCAAGCTCGAGATTCTGTATGTCCGCAGTTATGAGCGCTTTCAGTTCCGGATCCTGTTCGTTTATGATCATCTTCCGGTTTTCTTCAAGCTGATTTATGAAATCGGTCCAACGGTTGTAGTTCTTGAAAAAATCCTCAAGCCGCTGATGTTCCCGCGAGATTTTCCTGCATTCATCTTGGCGCGTATAAATGGTCGGGTCAGACAGCTTTGCCTTCACTTCTTCAAAACGTGAATTCAGTTTGCCGATATGCGGAGCTATTTCCTGAGGAGTCATCTGAGTCTCTTTGTTTCATTTTTTAAGTGGCCGAGTGACCAAGTGGCCTGTTTTTAGTCGTTAGTCGTTAGTCGTTAGTTCTTCGACTCTAGAACTTTCTTTCTTTGTGCCTTTGCTTGTCCCGGCGTAGTGCCTTGACGAAGCCGGATGCCTCTGTGTGCCTCTGTGCCTACGTGCATATGTGCCTATGTGCATATGTGCCTATGTGCCTATGTGCCTATGTGCCTATGTGCCTATGTGCCTTTGCTTGTCCCGGCGTAGTGCCTTGACGAAGACGGATGCCTTTGTTCCTTAAAATAAAAAAAACCGCCTTCCAAAAAAATGCGAAATCCGCAAAATTCTGTGAAGACGGCTATTTCGACAGCTATTCGGCCTTTTTATCTTTATCGTAGCGACGCTTGAATCTCTCGATTCGCCCTGCTGTATCGATAAGTTTCTGTTTGCCAGTGAAAAACGGGTGGCATTTTGCACATATGCCGACCTTCATTTCTTTGCGAGTGGCGCTGGTTTCCCAAGTTTCCCCGCATGCGCAGTGAATCTTGGAGGGACCATATTCCGGATGTATTTTCTTCTTCATCTAAAGAAACTCCAATTAATTGAATTATATTAAACAAATTCTTAGACAAGGTGCGGAATATAATACTATCCGCTAATTATGCAAGAAAAAAAACGGATTTGATTCAATAAGTCACGATTTTTCTGTGT
>CAMCYE010000074.1 GCA_945883805.1 Victivallis vadensis
GATTCAACCATTATGGTCACCGGTCCCTGGTTGCACAGGTTCACGGACATGTTGGCGCCGAATATTCCGGTTTCCACATTTAACCCAGATTTGCGAAGTTCGCAGATGAATTTTCCGTATAGCGGAATCGCCTGAGCGGGAACTGCCGCATCCGTGAAGCTCGGACGGCGGCCTTTCCGGGCATCTCCGTAAAGCGTAAACTGTGAAACAACAAGAATAGCGCCTTTTATGTCAATCAGGGACAGGTTCATTTTGCCGTCGGCGTCCTCGAATATCCTGAGGTTCAGGCACTTCTCGGCAAGGAATACCGCATCATCTTCGGTATCCGCATGCGTCACTCCGAAAAGGACTAAAAAACCCTTCCCTATTTCACCTGAAATCTTCCCTTCAATTTCAACTGATGCGGAAGAAACCCTTTGTATCAAAGCTCTCATCTGAATCCGATTTCCCTTTTTAAGAACTTAACCGGTTTTGCCGGGACTTTTTTTGTCAGGCGCTTTGGCCTGACTTTGGACTGGCTCCCCCGAGTTTATCGCGGGGCGGTGCCCCTGCACCTCTTTGTTTTACAGCAGAGCTGTTTTTATCCCGCTTCCGGCGAAATCCAAAGCGCAGTCAAGCCTGCGCAGTCCAAAAGATTGCTTCCTCCTTCGCCAAGGCTTCCCACTTCGCCTGAGGGGCTACGAAGGACAGGCCGGGGGACAAGTCGCAATCATAAAGACATGGAAAAATACAATTCCCCATACCATTGAGCCAATTTCAAAACTCAAGAAACGGTCGTGACAAGCACGACCCTCCATCCGCCTAGGCGGATAAAACATGGAGGGCGAGGCTTGTCCGAGCCGCAGTTTTGAAATTACCTCTATTAAATTTTCCCACTCCTGCATTCATAATCTGAATCATATTAAAATCCAGTTTATCCTGTTATCCTGTCGGAATACAGTTTGTTATGTCATTTAGAGAAGCTTCGGGCAGATATCCCGAGCTACTTCTTGATCAGGTTCAGGAATTCCATTCTTGTGGACTGTTCTTTCCGGAAGCTTCCGAGCATTGCCGAAGTGACCATAAGGGATTCCTGCTTTTCCACACCGCGCATCCTCATGCACATGTGCTGGGCCTCCATGACCACCCCTACTCCCTCGGGTTTTACGGATTCTAAAATCGTGTTCGCAATCTGACTGGTGAGGCGTTCCTGGAGCTGGAGCCTCCTTGCAAAACAGTCCACTATTCTCGCGAGCTTGCTCACTCCGAAGATTTTCCCGTCGGGAATGTAGCCGATGTGGCATTTTCCGTAGAATGGAAGCATGTGGTGTTCGCACATGCTGTAGAATTCAATGTCCTTGACAATGACCATGTCATTGCATTCCTCATCGAATATGGCGTTATTTATGAGTTTTTTTATATTGGTCTTATAGCCCTGCGTGAGGAACTGAAAACTCTTTTCCGCCCTTGCCGGAGTATGCTTGAGTCCCTGCCTGTCGGGATCCTCTCCCATTTCAATTAGAATCTTCCTGATTTCATTTTGCATTTTGCATTTCCTTCCTTTGTCAGAGTGTTGATTTTGCTATAAGCGCACAAAAAAACAAAGATATAACGCCTATGGTCTAGCACCGAGCGGAGCGAGGTTGCCAGCACCTGTATGATCAAAATCCTAAATCCTTTATTCTCTCACGAAGGCACGGAGACACAGAGTTTTTTCCACCACGAAGAAATGAAGGTCACGAAGAAAGCCATCAAGTCTATTTTTCCCTCGCTTCTTGCTCGGTTGAGACAAACCCTTTTGAAAAAATGGTTCTTTCTCAAACTCTTTTCCGAAAACTTCTGCTTATCTTCAATCATTTGTGGCCTTGTGCCTTTGTGAGATAATGTCTCCTTTGATTTTCAACTAAATGAATTCCTATTTCTTGCCTTTCACTGCATTCTCGTCTCTGTGGACTCTGTGGTTTTTCACAGGGTCTTTGACGGCGCCTACCTGCTTACCGTGGTGCGAAACGCGCAGTTGGCCGCATGCGGCATTGATATTGTCACCCTTCTCGACTCTTACGGTCACCGGGATTTTCTTGCTTCTTAAAATACTTTCGAATTTTGTGATTATCTGTTTTTCCGGCCTAGAAAAGGCGGGATTTCCGATCGGATTAAGGGGGATGAGATTGACTTTGGCTCCGCAGCCGTGTGCGATTGTCGCAAGTTCAAGCGCATGTGACGGGCTGTCATTGATGTCTTTCACGAGGGTATATTCAAAAGTCACAATGCGTCCGGTGTTGCTGAAATAATATCTGCATGCGTCGCAGATTTCCTTTATGGGATACCTGTGTTTCAGGGGTATGAGCGCAGCGCGCACCTTGTCGGTGGGGGCGTGTATTGAAACTGCGAGGTTCCAGGGCTTCTTCTCATCGGCAAGCCTGATTATCCCGGGGACGAACCCGCTTGTGGAGACGGTGATCCTCCTCGGGGAAATGCCCATATAGCCGCTGCCTCCCATTATGTTCATGGCGGCTACAAGGTTGCTGTAGTTCATGAGCGGCTCGCCGGTCCCCATGAAGACGATATTGTCTGGGACCCCTCCTATCTTCCTGCAGCAGATGAAGAGTTCGTCTAGGATTTCAGAGACATCGAGATTCCTGATCAGGCCGCCGGAACCGCTTGCGCAGAAATAACAGCCGACCGGACAGCCCACCTGAGTGCTCAGGCAGAACGTAAACCTGTCCGGGGACGGAATGATTACGCTTTCGACACATTCGCCGTCATGGAGTTTGAGCAGGAGCTTCTCCGTGCCGTCCGCCGACTTGTCGGATTTTATTTCACTTGTCCTGCAGAATGAAAACTTTTCCGAGAGTTTGGCGCGAAGTTCGACCGGCACATTTTTCATTTCGTCCGGGGACACGGCGAAATTCTTGAATATCCAGCTCCGAATCTGTGCGCAACGGTACTCCGGCTGGCCTATGCTCCGGAGCCATTCCTTCAATTCCGTTTCCGATATCGTGTTGGCCGAGGTCTTGACTGTAACTTGGTTCATGGTGTTTTTCCATTTGTTGTGAGGGTTTCTTTCCAGAGATAAATCTTCTTTTCATCCGCAAGCTGGAACTTGTCGGGCCTCCTGCCGGGAAGCACGGGAACCTCGTCGCTGATGAGATAAATAGTCTTCTGATTTTCCGGAAGCTCCTTGTATGACTTCACCTTCCTGATGTTTATCCTGTGGTATTTTGAAAGGAACGAGGACTTTTTTTCAGCGCAATAGAGGTAGGAGCAGGCGGAATACAGGCCAAGATTGGCCTCCTTGTAGATTGTCATTCCCGGATAAAAATCATCCCCGATGTATTCCCTTATCTGCTTTGCCAGAAATTCCTGCGGCCTGTCCTGCGTCTGATACGGGAAAACTATGGACCAGTAAAGAAGGGCTCCGGAAACACATACGGCGAGCGAATGCAGCCAGACATTGCATTTCAGCGGAGTCCTCCTCAGCATTACCGTGAGGATCAGAATTGCCGCAATCGCCTGGCAGAGCCCCATGACCATATGCTCCTGTCTGAACGCCACCCCTTTTTTCAAGAAGACAACATCCGTCCACCATATTACAGGGACAATGTAAAAAAGTACGGCCAGAGCGGCGCAGACGATACCCGCGTATGAAAAAACCTTCAGAAGGGCGTGCAGCTTGAAACCGAGCCTCCGTGCGAGGAGCCAGTAGTTTATTCCTGCGAGAATCGCAAGGGGTGGGACGATGACAATATAATCGCGCGGATCTGTGAACGGAAAAAACCACAGGAAGAAAAAAAGGGTCGCGACTATTGTTTTCAGGAATCTACTGAAAACTGGATTTTTATCCAGCGGCGTATATGCCGGGCAGAATGCCGGCCATGCAAAAAGGGAGACAGGCATTATCCGGAAGAACAGTTCAAAGGGGAACACCATTATATGTTTAAGGTAATCCGTGAAATGTTCCGGCTTGAACGGAATGTTCCGTAGGGGAATGTCTGCGCCCACAATCCATCTCGGGATCCCCCATACGAGAATAAAGAACACGATGACAGCCAGTCCGGCAAAGAACCCAGTTTTCTTGAGCCTCGACCATATAGTCATCGGACGTCTCATGAAAAGGAGGGGCAGCCAGAAAAGAAAAACCCCCATCCATCCAATCGTATAGAAAGCGAGACCGCAAAACAGGGAGGAGAACAGCCACGCCTGGTTCCACTGCCCCCTTGCCGGCCCGTATGTGAACCATATGATCCAGCCCGAAAAAATACAAAGGACCCCAAGCATGTCAGGATAACCGTCCAGGGATTTTTCAACCATCAGGACAGATGAGAAAACCAATGATGCCGAAACAATGGCGGTTTGAACACCGGCGGCCCTGCGTCCGACCTCCCAGGCAAGCAGGACTATGATCAGAAGTGAAATCACGGAAACCGACCTTAATCCAAATTCCAAGCTTATGCCCGACCTGTAAAATACGGAAACAATCAAAGGGAACAGAGGATATTCGGACGAAATCACTTCGCCGTGGGCGACCGTGCTGGGGCTGGACAAATCCATCTCAAGGGCCATTGCTGCAAAATAGCCCTCACGCCACCTCAGTTCCCTGTCGTTCATCTGGAACGGCAGATAAATCATGAAGAATGCGAGCCCCAGAATAAACAGGGACTTCTTTCTTGATATTCTTTTTTCCTCGTAAATAGGCATAGTTTTAAGTTCTAAAGTTCTAAAGTTCTAAAGTTCTAGAGTTCTAGAGTTCTAGAGTTCTAAAGTTTAACGGTTTAAAAATTCTGTCCGACAGGGCAATTTTCACACACTTCTGAACGCCCATACTCACTTAACTCGCACACTTCCAATCCGTGTCATTATAAAATATTAATTTTAATCTTCAGGTAAACTCTAGAACTTTAGAAGTCTAGAACTACCGCACTTCCCTCTGTGCCTCTGTGCCTATTCTTTTGACGCACTGACCGCATATACGTCATAATCGTCACCGAACTGTGCGAGGAATTCGACGCTGTAAAACCTGAAAAATGTCAGGATCGGAAGCATTACAACGGCCCAGACGTACGGCAGGCATAAGACAATAAGGCCGATACAGCACAGACAACAGGTTGAAAAAATGAAAACAATTACGGCAATCGATGCGCACAGGCTCAAAAGCATATATAGAAGATAATACCTGATGAAAGCCGTCAGACTGCCTGTAAAGAGCGTAAAAAACACGATTGAAGCGTCACAGGCGCCGATCTGCCTTTTGAACATTATTGGGATAATAAAACTCTTCAAAGAAAGTTCATAGAAAGAAACAGTAGAGATGAATATGAGCAGGCACGATATTCCGAAGATGATGCCGGCAATACACAGGGAGTCCATTTTCCCCGTCTGGATTGAATGCCAGCAGAAAAACAGGGAACTTGCGAGTGTCATCAACAGGAATCCGATAAAGAGAATCCAGCATGCGATTCGGAATATGAACAGCGAATTGCCCTGCCTCGAATATTTTTTCCACGGTTCCAGGATCAACGTTTTTCCGTGGACCAGATTGTCCAGGAACATAAAATCGCCCCGTGAACGGATCCAGAGCATCACTATTGCCAAAACAAGGCAGAGCAAGGCGGCCAAGGCCGCGATACAGCAGATCAGGACAAGCAGTGGAGTGGGAATGTTTTCAAAGGGGAAAGCGCTTTTCTGTGGCATCGACGGAAAATTAAAATGGAATCCGAAGCCCTGCCCGAGATTTGCAAGCCAGGCGCTGAATCCGAGCAGAAACCACTTGCCGGGATCAAACGGATGAAAAAGGGTTTTCTCCATCCTGTCCCAAGCAGAGCAGACCGCCTTCGTGCAGCTGATGCTTTCCTTGCTCGTATTTTTCATACTTCTCCTCAAATTAACCAAAGAAACACTAATAATTTAAACACCCAATATCCAACAAGGAATTTCCAATATCCAAGGGGTATTGATTCCCTTTGTTTTTATCTTTACTTCGTCATTGGATATTCCGTGTTCGATATTGGATATTCGTATCCTCAGAGCACCCTGCAGAGGAATCCCTTGAGATATTCGGATTCCGGAAAATTCAATCTGACCGGATGGTCCGGAGGCTGTGAAAAGTTCCAGATGATCTGAACATCCCTGCCTGCATCGCCGGAAGCCCACTGGAGAACCTTCCTGAAATTCTCCCTGTCCATCCCGGAAGAACAGGAAAATGTCGCCAGCATTCCCCCTTTCCGCAGAAGTTTCATGGCGAGAAGATTGACATCCTTATATGCCCTTTCGGCCCGTGGCAGAGTCGCCTTGGTCGGGGCGAATTTCGGGGGATCTAGAATTATGAAATCGAACTGCCTGCCCCTGTCGCGGAATTCGCGAAGTACGGAAAAAGCGTCACCGGCGATAAACTCGGCCTTTGAACTGTCCAGATTATTAAGCGCCATATTTTTTCTGGCGATTGCGAGTGCGGATTCGGATTCATCCAGCAATGTCACTGAACCGGCTCCGGCTTTTGCGGCATAGATTCCGAACCCGCCGGTATACGAAAAACAGTCGAGGACATCCGCACCTGAATTTATGAATTCCGACACAGTCCTGCGGTTATGGCGCTGATCCAGGAAAAACCCTGTCTTCTGCCCCTTGAAAAGATCCATGTGAAACAAGAGTCCATTTTCCGCAACATGGAAATCGACGTCGTCCGGCACAGGCTTGCCGGCGATGAGCCCGGAGGAATCACCGAGTCCCTCCAATTTGCGGATTTCGCAGTCGCCTCGCTCGTAAAATGCGGTGGCTCCGGATATTTCCAGGGCTGCAGTCGCGATCATTTCCTTGAGACGATCCATCCCGCATGTTAGAAACTGTGCAACTAGGATGGAACCGTACCTGTCAATCACCAGTCCCGGCAATCCGTCCGACTCTCCGAAAACAAGCCGACACGAATTGGAGGATGCATTTTTCTCCAGATATGATTTCCTGAGGCCGAACGATGTTTCCAGTTTTGAAAAGAACCATTTTGAATCCGGAAACTCCGATTCTTTTCCTGAGAGGAGCCTGATTCTGATGCGGCTATGCGGACTGTAATGTCCAAATGCTATGAAGGCGCCATTGGGTTCTCTGACCGCTACAATGTCTCCGGCTGCCGGATTACCGTTGAGAGACTGAACGGCGGAGGCGTAAATCCAGGGGTGAAGCACCGGGCGCGAGCCGTCTTTCTTCAAAAGAGTCCTGTCAAGTATTGCCGAAGGTGTATTCATATCAGGTTTTTAAGCCCTTTCCGGATGAAAGACTGTTTTACGACACATTCCACCGATTCAGGGTTATGCAGTGAGACGACCTCGTCCAGCAAATCCTCGCATTCCTTTACGGTATAGGCGCGGAGAACTCTCTTTACCGGAGGGATGCTCTTGGGTCCCATGCTCAAGTCCCTGATTCCCGCTCCGATTATGAAGGGAATAGCATATGGATTTCCAGCCATCTCGCCGCACATCGCCAGCCCCTTGCCAGGATATGATTTGAACACATGCCCTATGTGGCTTATGATTTTCAGGAAGGATGGATGAAGCGGGTTGAACAGACTTGAAACCATTTCATTTCCACGGTCCACGGCAAACGAATACTGTATGAGATCATTTGTCCCGATGCTCATGAAATCGACATATTCGAGAAACTCCTCGATGGAGAAAATGACAGAGGGCACCTCAAGCATCATGCCTACCTTGTAATTGTCGGAGTGCGGTATGTTTTTCGCATGAAGCTCGCTCTCCACTTCGCTCAGCACCTGCCGCGTCTCAATCATCTGTGAGACACACGACACCATCGGGAAAAGTATTTTCAGCCTGCCCTGAGCGCCGGCCCGCAATATCGCCCGAAGCTGGGTCTTGAAAAGTTCCTTCTGTGACAGGAGCACCCGTATTCCGCGCCAACCGAGCACAGGATTATCCTCCTGGGGGATTTTAACGTACGGGAGGGGCTTGTCGGCCCCGATATCCAGAACGCGGACAGTCACCTCCTCACCCTTGACTTCCTTGAATATTTTCAAATAGACCTGATATTGCGAATCTTCGGACGGCATATACTCACGGATCATGAAAAGGAATTCGGTCCTGTAAAGGCCGATCCCCTTTGCGCCATACCGTCTCAAAACCGATGTTTCACTTATGAGGGAAATATTTGCGCGCAGGGATATCTCTGTTCCGTCTTCCGTAACGGAGTCCTTGTCCAGGAGTGAATCATCCGGTTCACTTGATGTAAGGGCCAGCAAATCCCTGAAATGCGCCCTGACATTTTCCGACGGTCTTATGTACACATTCTCGGCATGGCAGTCCAGAATGACCTCGTCATTTGCCCTGACCTGGGATATTGTGTCTTTCGCCCCCATGATGGCGGGGATGTTCAGCGCTCTTGCCAGTATCGCAACGTGTGCGGTGGCTCCGCCCCTCTCACAGACTATTCCCGCTATCTTGTCTATGGGCATCTTGAAAAGGTCTGACGGCAGAAGTTCGTTTGTGAAAATGATCTGCCTTGAGTGTTCAACTTCAATTTCCGATTTCGTCTCCGCGCCCCGAATCGACCTGACAATCTTGTAAATACGGAGCAGGACATCCTTAAGGTCAAGCGCCTTTTCCCTGAATATCTGTTCCTGCAGACGGCTGAATTTCTTCTGGTAGTCATCATTGACAAGCTTAAGACTTGATTCTACGGTGTAACCTTCGGATATTTTCAGTTTTATCGCATCGAGAAGAGTTTTGTCGTCTAGGAAGAGAATGTGGACATCAAATATTGATGCGTCGGCCTCTGAAATAAGCGAAACCGCTTTTCTGCCTAGTTCGGAGGTTTCCTTCCTTGCGGCTTTAATGGCGTGTTCCAAAAGAAGGATTTCCTTTGAATCATCTATTGTTTTCTCAAGTTTTATTTCCGCGAAATAATCACGCTTTACGTAAATGACTGCGGTTCCGACCGCAATGCCGACGTTTGCGGAAACGCCCCTTACAATCACCTGCTTCTGTTTTCTGGCAAGTCCTTTCGCACCCGGCTCAGATTCTGACGCAAGCACCTTCAGCATTTTCGAGCTTATGATCAGGTTGGCTATCTGCGTACAGACGGATTTAACCACATCCGTAATCGAAAGGGTGAACGGCACATCTCCGGCATTCTGGAGGTTGAGAACCCCCACGCATCTGCCACTGACTGTCAGCGGAACCGAAAGGAACGATTTATATCTCTCCTCCCCCGATCCCCTGACAAACTTGTATCTGGGATGTTTTTCCGGGTTTGAGATATTCACAATCTCCCCGGATTTGAATGCGGTGCCGGTAACGCCCTCGCCCGGCTTCAGCCTGACTTTTCCGACAAGATCCGAATTCAACCCGCATGTCGCGGAAAGGACCAGCTCATTCGCCTCTTCATCATATATGTAAATGGAGCACACTTCCGCATCCAGATTCTTTGAAAGAACTTTGACTATTTCGTCAAGAACCTGCGCCTGATCATCGTTTTCAGCGATGATCTTTGAAATCTTTCTCAGAATTGTTAGAATCTTGGATAGCATTTTCCGTATATACTTTTACTCTTGTGTTTGCATTTTATTTGGGAAATTGCAAAAGCAGTCAGGAGTCAGGAGTCAGAATACTTGAAAACAGAACTGGATTTGAGGTCAAATTTATTCTGAATTCTGGATTCCGACTTCTGAATTCCTGCAAAACGCAAGTTTTGCAATTAGCTCCGTTATTATACAGAGTATTCAGGTAAAATCAACCAGAGCCGGAGCTGAGGATGGCGAATGATTGGATTATTGAGGCAATTTCAAAATTGCCTCTTTTGAGCTGATTGATTAAGTTGGAGTTCACGGCTTTAGCGTGCGTAACCTATTGAATATCAAGACACACTAATCCGCCTAGGCGGACCAACGGGCGTATTGCCATAACAACCATTTTTTTGTATTTTGAAATCAGCTCTATTGGGTGAATGAACGCTTTAGTTTGAATCCAGGAACACAAAAAAATGAAAAAAATCGGAGACATATTTATTCTCACTGACGGTTACTGCTGCTATGAAACCGGCAAGTCAGTCGTCCGCGAGCTGGACCTCGGCTGCGGAAAGGGCGGGTTCACACGCGAACTTTCCTCGAAATACCCCGAAAGGAAGATATTGGCCGCAGATATCATGATCGGCCGTCTGAGAAGACTCGAAAAAAGGATAAAAGCCACCGGAATTTCAAATATCGAACTTCTCAGGATTGACGCATGGAACCTGATCGGCTACACCCTTCCCGATGAATCTGTCGACAGGATACACATCCTCTGCCCCGACCCATGGCCGAAAGCCAGACATAAGCAGTACCGGCTCCTGAGTTCGGAATTCATCGGGAGAATGCTTAGAATCCTGAAAAAAAACGGAACCGTCCATTTTGCAACCGACGATAAAAATTACTTTGACTCCGTGGAAAAACTCTTCAGCTGCAATTCATCGTATGCCAGAGAGGATTCCCTGATATCCGACATTATCGCAATCAGGTCAGACTTTGAAAAGAAATGGGAGTCTGAGGGAACCGGAGTGACGCATGCCGCATGGCGGCGAGTGTCCGGAAAAACTCATCATGCAAAAACCTGATCTGCTCCTCACACGGAAGCATGGAACCACAAAATCATTTTTCACCACGAAGAAACGAAGAAAGAAATCAAGCTTATTTTCCTCCCGCTTCTTGCCCGGTTGAAACAAACCCTTTTGAAAAAATGTCTAGATTCGTTGGACGGAAGCCTTTCCGCGCAGGAAATGCATAGGAGCCGACCAGACGGTCAGCGTTCCCGGGAATGCCAAGCGTCTGTCCCGAGATCTTGATGAGACTCGGGATCTGAGACGTCTTGGCTTAAAAAACGTGCGGAAGAACTTCCTCCGAGAATATCTGGGAAGTTTCTCCATTATATTCTCTTGATATTGCGGACGACAGCACGCATTGAAATCACTTATTCTTTGCCTTCCTTCTCCATTTTCGCGGCTACGGTGTCGTCGATGAGCTTTCTTGCGGATTGCCATTTATTTTCACGGAATACATACCCATCCGAAGCGTAAACCTGTTTTTCGGCATCAGCGTATGCGCTCTTGCTTATCGACTCCAGCAAGGTTTTCCTGCGGCTCTCAAAACTCTCCTTTTCCTTTGCAAGGAGAATCCCCACCACTTCGGATTCGGTGCGCCAGACGCCGTCAGTCTCCCGCAGGTGGTTCTTCTTCATGTAAGCATTCCTGTCAAATTTGCTTTCAGCGGCATCCCGTATGGATTTTTCCTTCTTGCTGATTTCATCCTGACGCGCAGTTTTAAGCTTTTTAATCTTTTCCTCAATGACCGCCTTTGGGGGTTTAAATGCACCGCCACCCGAGGAAAAGTATCCATAATTCCCATAAAATCCGGGCTTTTCCGAAGCCTCAATCTCCTTTACGTATTTCTCCTTGTCGCTCTTGATTTCATTCAGATACTGTTCGGTCATTTTCCGAATCCTCTCCTCGCAGTCAGATTCATTGAACTTCCATCTTTCAGTAGCAGGCAAGTCGCTCAAGAGGATATGGCGGCTGCCTATGATGACCTTGTTTCCGGCTTTTCCGCCGTAAACTCCCTTAATATCATTTATTTCGATGTTGTCCCCTTCACGGTATCCCCTGAACTTCCTGTCTATATCCAAAATACGGGCGGACTGCGTCTTGAGGGAATACTTCCCGTCAATTTTCTTCTGGATATAAACTTTAAATTCAGCATCAACGTCTTTCAGGGATACTGAAGGGTCCTTCACGGGAAGTTCAATTTTCATTTCAGATGCGATTCTTCTGATTTCGGCATCCTCGTTGAAACTCCTGTCAATTTTCTTGATCTCGTTTTCGGCGACGGCCCTTATCTCATCCTGCATTTTACGTTTGACTTCATCAACGGAGGCGAAGTCCCTGTCGGAAGGATCCACATTAAGGGAGTTGCATATCGTCTTCCTGCTTTCCTGTTCATTAAACGCCTTCAGTTCCGACGTTTTTCCAGAGATGATCTTCTTTGCGGTCTCCTCTATTTTTTCCCTGAGTTTATCCGGATCCATCAACGGGGGTTTAATATCTGCGGGAACGCCCAGTTCGGCCGCCGTCGACTCACTGAGTGTTTTACGTAATTTTTCAAGATTGTCGGCTTTCTGGCGGATGGAAACAGTTTTCTTATGTACTGAGCACCCCCGTGAAACGAAAACTGCGGCAACTGCAAAAAGCAAAATCCCCGCGAACGCGATGCTGACCACATGGGTCTTTTTTTTAAGTGATTTTTTCAGGGCTCTGGAAATAACCGGGGAAATCATCGACGCACCGTCCTTCAGCCTGGCATTCAGCTGTTCCAGCAAATCGCGCTTCAGGGAATTGAAATCCTGATAGCGTTTCTCCGGAGTTCTGGCGATCATGCGGTCTATTATTGCAATGGTGGACGAATTACAGTCCTTCAGATACGTATCTACGCTTTTCGCCCTGAGGGACGTAAGATGTTTTGTTACAAGCTCATTCACTTCCGCAAGGGAATAGTAAGTCCGGCCCGCAAGCATGTGGAAGAAAACCATTCCGAGACTGTATATTTCGCTGTATTCCCTCTCAGGCACGCCTAGGATGCGTTCAGGGGGAATATAGAAAGGGGATCCCTGCACGTCATCCGCCAAATTGGATTCCGCAGCCTCTTCTGGAGTCGCGCAAAGCCCGTAGTCAAAAAGCCTGGCGGTTCCGGTTTTGTCTATTATGACATTTTGAGGCTTAAGATCCCGGAAAAGATATCCGCACTTCAGAATGTGAATCTCCGCTTCAAGGACCTGAAGGATTATCCCTATGGCCCTTTTTTCGGGAATCTTTTTTTCCGACGCGACAATAGTGTCAAGCCTGTCTCCATCAACGAATTCAGTGACAAGGAAATGCTCGTCGCCGTCAACCCCGCATTCAATGACTGCGATAATGTTCGCGTGACTGCCGAACGACATCCCTGCGTTCCCTTCATGCAGGAGGGCCTTGATGAAATCCTGGTTCGCCTTCTCATGGCGCGGAAGGACTTTCACCGCATATTCCTTGCCGTGTCCAGTCTTGGAAACAGCCTTGTAGACACTGCCCATCCCTCCGCCGCCCAGCGGGGAATAAAGCCAGTAATCTTTGACTTTCAGGGGAATAAGCACCTGTCCGGGGCAGTGCGGGCAATTCATGATTTCAAGCGGCGTAGCGGAGGCCAACGGTATTTCCGCTGAACAGGACGGACACTTTATGAACCCATCCTCAAAATTCTTTATTTCAGGTGCCGGAATTAACATAATCTATTTAAGTACCACTTCCCTTTTCTGCAATTTACCGCACAAATACACAATGAAAAGCATAAACGGCGATTTTTATCCCCTACACCGTTGAAAATTTAGGTTCGTTTTCATTTTGAGTGGGTCAACACAAGACATGAATATCCAATATCCAACACGGAATGTCCAATATCAAGGGAAATTATCGGATTTGCCCCTTTTCGCCGCGTTTATGCTTTTGAATAATATTGAGCTCAATTCATCGTTTTCTTCAAGATGGAATTAATTTTCTTCGCCTGTTGAATGAGTTCGTCTTTTCTTCACTTCATCGGTTGGATATTCCGTGTTGGATATTGGATATTCAGTCTTTCTAGTGAACTTAACCGGCTTCGCCGGGATTTAAGATATTTTGACAGGATTACAGGATCCCAGGGATATTTATAGCAAATTGCATTCTTCAGGAAAAGAACGCGTCAACTGAGTGACGCGGCTACAGTCCGCCTAGGCGGATAGTAACGGCACTTGCAACACCCCGTCGGATGACTGGGCTGTTGCCGTTCTCTTTAATTCCAACTTTAGTATTTAAATCCAGCTTATCCTGTTGTCCTGTCAAAAATACAATTTCCTATACTATCGAGTTACCCACTCGATCTGAGAAAGAGCCAAAATTTAACATGGATTGCAAAGATTTCGAGAAGTCGGATCGGAAAAATCCAATCCAAAATCCTACTTGCCTATGTGTAAATTTTCAGTAGTGCGGAGTATAATTGTCAATTCCTAAATGTTGCCCTGGGGCTTTACCGGATAATCGCCGGAGAAACATGCGTGACAGTAATCTCCGGATTTCTTTCCGACGCATGACAACAACCCCTCCAAAGAAATATAAGCGAGGCTGTCGGCGTCTATTATCTTTGCGATTTCATCGACCGAATACTTGTGGGCAATCAGTTCGTCGGCGCTCGGAAAATCGATCCCGAAGTAGCAGGGCTGGACATGGGGCGGACAGCTGATCCTCATGTGAACCTCCTTTGCGCCGATCTCGCGAAGGGTCCGAACACGCTCCTTGCTCGTGTTCCCCCGTACTATGCTGTCTTCAACAAGACAGACCCGCTTGCCTTCAATTGCCTCGCGGATCGGATTAAGTTTCATATTGACTGCGGCCTTGCGGTCGGCCGGGGTCGGCTTAATGAAGGTTCGCCCTACGTAATGATTCCTCATTATCCCAAGGTCGAACGGGATGCCGGACGCCTCGGCGAATCCGAGAGCCGCATACATCCCGCTATCTGGAACCGGAATTATAACATCGGCGTCCACGGGATGCTCCTCGGCCAGCTTCCTACCGAATTCCTTGCGCATCGCGTAAACGCTTTCATTGAAGACCCGGCTGTCGGGACGCGAAAAATATATGTGCTCAAAAACGCAGTGGGCACGCCTTTTCGAATATGCGAAAATCCTGCTTTCCATCTTTCCGTCCTTGGAAACCAGAATCATCTCGCCGGGTTCAACGTCCCGGACATATTTTGCACCCATCATGTCAAATGCGCATGTTTCCGATGCGAAAACGACGGAATCGCCAAGTTTTCCAATTGCCAGAGGCCTGAAACCAAACGGATCCCTCGCCACCATCATCCCGTCCTCACACAACCCAAGCAGGGAAAAAGCACCTTCGACATTCTTCAACGCATATTCTACAGCCTCCCACGGCGTGTTTCCAGCCTTATGATGGTGTGCGGCAATGTGGAGAACCACCTCCGTATCCAAGTCCCCCTGAAAAATTGCGCCCCCCCGCTTCAAGTGATTCCTCCAGTTGGCGGCATTAGAGATTGTCCCGTTGTGGGCAAGCCCAAGCCGCCATTTGTCGAATTCAACCACGAAGGGCTGGGCGTTCATGACGTTTGAGCCTCCGGCCGTGCTGTACCTGACATGCCCGATTGCCATTTCCTGCGGGGTCTTCCACCATTCTTTTGGAAGACGGTCAAAAACTTCTGAAACCAGTCCCATTCCTTTCTGGAGTTCACATTTACCCTCACGGAGAATGAAAATGCCGGCACTTTCCTGACCACGGTGCTGAAGTGCAAAAAGCCCGAGCCGCGTAATAGCCGCCGCGTCCGGATGATTTGCAATACCAAATATTCCACAAGCTTCTTTGAGCATAAATAGGGGTTCCTGACGTAAATATTAAAAAATATGAAGATAAAACAAGCCGAAAGACGACCACGGTTAATCTATTGAAGCTGTGAAAAAATACAACCGCAAATCCGCTGTTTACAGCAAATTTGCAGTAACATAAGTTTTTCAAAAAAACTTCACTTTTTTTTCAACTTATCTTGCAAAATATTTCAAAATATGCCATATTATTGCAAAATAAATAATCTCCGGGCTGGTAGCTGGTAGCTGATAGCTGATAGCTGATAGCTGATAGCTGGTAGCTGGTAGCTCTTAGCTGATAGTTCTTAGTTACGAGCTTTGAGCTGATAGCTGGTAGTTCTTAGCTGATAGTTCTTAGTTACGAGCTACGAGCTTTGAGCTTTGAGCTTTGAGCTAATAACTGATAACTGATGACCGACAACTGGGTGGCGATTATGGGTTCAAAAAGAAGATTCCTGACACCCGAACGGGAAGAAATAATCCTTGCGGAGCTTGGCGGAGAGGCTAGGACCATTACCGAGTTGAGTCAGAAACTGGGGGTGTCCGAGGCGACTGTCCGCAGAGATCTGTTTTCACTTGAAAACCTTGGGAAGGTGAAAAGGGTTCACGGCGGTGCGATAAAACTGAAATTTCCGGAGTACGAGCCTGTCTTCGAGGAGAAAAAATCAATAAGGCAATCTGAAAAACAGAAGATTGCGAAACTCGCACTTGGGATGATCGACGACAAAGACAACATTTATCTTGATGGGGGCAGCACCGTTCTGGAACTCGCCAAACTTTTAAAGTCGAAGAAAGGGCTGACGGTTGTGACAAATTCCCTGATGGCGGCGGCGGAGCTTATGGAAAGCGGGCACAATCTCATGATTGTCGGCGGGAAATTCCGTCCGCTCAGCAGAACCCTTGTCGGGCCGCTCACATCAAAAATCATAAGTTCATTAAACATAAGGAAGGCCTTTCTCGGAACGATAGGATTCACGGTCGAGGACGGGATTTCGACGACGGATTCCGACGAGGCCTATACGAAAGATATTGTGATGCAGAGGGCCGAAAAGGTGATTCTGCTCGCCGACAGCTCCAAACTTGGCAAGAAGTCGTTCGCAGTCAGCGGTTCCCTAGCCGACATAGATGTTGTGATTACCGATTCCTGCGTCTCCCCCGCAATTGTGAAGGAGTTGAAGAAGAAGGGGGTTGAAGTGTT
>CAMCYE010000075.1 GCA_945883805.1 Victivallis vadensis
AGGATGTTGTTGTATGCCGATGCGACAGACTGGAGAAGGAGTCTTTTCGCGTCCCGGTTAAGGGCCTCCTCCTGCTTTGCGGTGTGTTTGGCGATGAGCATGTTCATCTCCCTTACGAGTCCGTCGAAAAGCAGCCACTGCCCCTGGATGCCGCCGCCCTTGGCAAATGAGGGGGTGTTTCCGCCACCCTCTCCGGATGCAGGGATCAGCCTGTTGTTTGTGATGCCGTATGTCGCGTCAATCGTCGGGAAATAGGCTGAAAGTGACGCGTAGAACCTCGACCATGCGGCATTCACCGAATGGCTCATCGACAGGTAGTTCGGATTGTTCGCCACGGCTATCTGTTCGGATGTCTCAAGGGAGAGCACCCTGCAGTCCTCGGGAATGAGCTTCTGCTGCTCGTTTTTGATGTCGGTGTATGTGCTCTGGTTGACGGCGTCCGGAACGGCCGGATAGTTGTAGCATCCGGAAAATAGGATTGTCGTCGCGGAGATGAACAGTGCCGGGAAAATCTTATTGAATGAGATCAATTTGCGTCCACTTCGGTTTTTCATTATGATTGTACGATCCGTATTGAAATAATTTTAAATTTTAAAACTTCCAAATCCCGCACTTTAGAACTTTAGAACTTTGCAACTCTCTTTTCCTTTTCGGAGCGCTTTCTGATTCCATTGATTCCGTCGATGGAGAATCTGGTCACATGATCGGCTATCTCCCCTATATCCAAATCGCACAGGGAGGATTCGTCATATTTCTTTAACTTCATCATTTTCCTGTGTCGTGCCATGATTGAATGAAAGCATTGCGACATGATGCTCATCTGGCACAGCTGAACATTATGCCCGGCGGATTTTTCACCGAGCATTTCCCTCACAATGGATTCGATTCCTGTCGTGATCGGCAGGATTGATTCATGGATGACCTCGGTCAGGATGCCGGTCGGATTCGACATTTCCCTGTTTATGATGTCGAACACCTTGTTGTCGGGATCTGACATGCGGCGCATTGTGGAGAGGATTCTCCCGTGAAGGCGTTCCGCGGCAGTCGCCTTCGGGGAAACCCCCCCGTCGGCGGGATGCTTTTTCAACAGGCTGTCGAACGACATCCGCCATGCTTCGACGTAGAGTTTTTCCTTTTTCCGGAAATGGTAGTTTATTGCGGCGGCATTGACCTTTGCCATGCGGCATATCTGCTCGTGCGTGGTGTTGCGGTACCCTTTTTCGGCAAAAAGCCTGCTTGCAACCCTGAGTATCCTCTGCCTGGTCTCTTCCCCGTCTTTTCTTTGGCGCATGACTCTCTCCGAAATGTTTGTGGGTCTTTTATGAATCAGTTAATTCAAGTGAATACATTAATTATATGCTTGAAATATTTGTTTTCAACGTCTAGATTGCAAATCATGATGAAAAATACACGAAAAACACACGCACTTGAAGGAATCCCGGCAATGAATGCTTTTATTTTCAGATTTGTCCTGACTGTTTTCCTGGCTCTTCTTGTTTCGTCCTGCTCTAAAAAAGAGGCTGCGCGAAAGGCGGCTGGCGTACCGGTCACCGTTGCAGGAGTGGAATCCAAGCTGGTGCCGGTCCAGATAAACACATACGGGAATGTTGAGGCGTATACGGTAGTGCCGGTCAAATCGCTTGTCGGAGGGCAGATATTAAAGGCTCATGTCAGCTCCGGTCAGGATGTGAAGGCTGGAGATTTGCTTTTCTCCATTGACGCAAGGCTGTTCGAGGCGAACCTCAAGCAGATTGAGGCGAACATGGAAAGGGACACCGTCCTTTCTGTCGATGCCGAAAGACAGGCGCGGGTAAAGGAGGAACTTCACAGGAAGAACGCCGTTTCCGAAGATGACATGTTCAAGACAAAAGCCATTTCGGAGTCACTTAAGAGGGCTGTGAAAATAGATGAGGCCAACATGGACAAGGCCAGGCTGGATGTCGAATACTGTTCAATAAGGTCCCCCATTGACGGAAGGGCGGGCGATATCCTCACCGACGAGGGGAACATTATAAAAGCCAACGACCAGACGCTCATCATCATAAATCAGATAAAACCTGTTTCCGTTTCGTTTTCCATTCCCCAAGTCTATCTCAACCTGATGAGGAGACACATCCTGTCTAAAAAACTGGACGTGGAAGTCAAGGCGCAGAATGACACGGAGCCTCCGGTGAAGGCCGATGTCGAATTCCTGGACAACACTGTTGATCCTGCCACCGGAACCGTCAGGATTGAGGCGAAAGTTGATAACCGGAAGGAATTGTTCTGGCCCGGGCAGTTTGTGAACGTGACGGTCAATATGGTTTCTGAAAACCAGGTACTGGTTGTTCCTTCGCAGGCGGTTCAGCCGAGTCAGAAGGGAAATTATGTCTATGTAGTCAAGCCTGACAATACGGTTGAGATGAGGATTGTCACGATATTGAGGTCGGCAGGCGGAGCGACCGCGCTGAGCCTGGGTGTTTCAGAAGGGGAGACTGTTGTCACCGACGGTCACTTGAAACTCGTCCCAGGCAGCAGGGTGGAGATCAAAGTTCCGAAGAAATTGGAACCGTAGGTTTGATGGTTCACTGCTTTAAACTCGGTCACTTGACCTCTAAGTTTTTCCCTGCGGGGAAAATGCGCTCCCTGCACGTTGGCGTGGCGGGTGCAACAAAGTATGGCGTTTTCGATGAAAACGCCTCTTGAGCCAGTTTTATCGAAACTGGCATACTTAAAACATCGCAAAAACATTTGTTATAATTTCCCGTAATGGGCTAATCTAGGAATGCCGACAAATATGAACATCTCCGATATTTTCATACGCAGGCCGGTGATGACGACGCTCGTTATGGCGTCCATACTCCTGTTTGGACTGATTTCATATCCGAAACTGCCTGTCAGTGATCTGCCGAATGTGGATTTTCCCGTGATCCAGGTTTCCGCAAGCCTCCCCGGAGCGAGCCCGGAAACAATGGCCTCCGCTGTCGCCACGCCACTGGAAAAACAGTTCTCCACGATTGACGGACTGGACGTGATGTCCTCGTCAAACACCCAGGGAAACACTTCCATAACACTTCAATTCACACTTGAAAAGAGTATTGACATAGCGGCGCAGGATGTTCAGGCGATGATCTCCAAGACGATGAAAGATCTTCCGTCGGACATGCCGAGCCCCCCCTCGTATTCCAAAGTGAATCCCGCTGATCAGCCCATTCTTTATGTCGCATTGACAAGCCCTACGCTTCCGCTCTATACCCTTGACTATTATGCCCAGACGATAATCTCGCAGAAATTGTCAACGATGAGCGGTGTCGCGCAGGTACAGATTTACGGTTCGCAGAAATATGCCGTCCGGATTGAACTCAACCCGAAGGAGATGGCATTCCTCGGCATAGGCATAGATGAAATTCAGAACGCCGTCAAGGCGGCAAATGTGAATCTTCCGACAGGGCAGATTGACGGACGCTACCAGTCGTTTACAATTCAGGCGAGGGGCCAGCTGTACAATGCCGAGGCGTACAGGCAGATAGTCATTTCAAGCAGGAACGGACAGCCTGTCAGGCTCGGAGATATCGCAAGAGTCGAAGACAGCGTCGAAAGCGACAAGGTAGCCGCCTGGTACTGCACGCCGGATGAAAGGGAAAGGGCGATAATCCTTGCAATTCAGAGACAGCCCGGAACCAATACTGTCGGAGTCGCCAAATCAGTCAAGGATCTTTTACCAATACTGCAGAAACAGCTTCCGGCTTCCATGAGAATGAACATATTGTTCGACAGATCCGAATCCATCCAGGAATCTGTCAGGGATGTGAAGTTCACGATGCTTCTTTCCCTTATCCTAGTGGTGTCCGTCATCTGGTTCTTCCTCAGGAATGCGCGTGCGACAATCATCCCCAGCCTCACCCTCCCGATGTCGATCATAGGGACCTTTGCCGTCATGTACCTTCTCGGATATAACATAGACAATATCTCGCTGATGGCGCTGACTCTCTCAATCGGTTTTGTCGTCGACGACGCGATTGTCATGCTTGAAAACATATTCCGGCACAATGAAATGGGCAAGACCCCCTTGCAGGCCGCCCTTGAAGGCTCGAGGGAGGTGTGTTTCACAATCATATCAATGACAGTTTCCCTTGCCGCTGTCTTCATTCCGGTATTGTTCATGGGCGGAATTGTCGGAAGGCTGTTCCGTGAATTCGCCGTGACAATCGGAGTGGCCGTTCTTGTTTCCGGAGTGGTGGCGCTGTCTCTCACCCCGATGCTGTGCAGCAGGTTTCTTTCCCATGGATTCACCGGGACGCACGAGAGAAAGGACAGCTGGCATCTGAAATTCTACGAGAGGACGCTTCGTGCGGTCATAAAACAGAAGGCGCTTGTTCTTGTCCTGTCCATAGTTGTCCTCTTCCTGACAGTTTTCCTTTTCAAGAATATTCCGAAAATACTTCTCCCTGACGAGGATCAGGGGCTTATCTTCGGGCAGACGGAAGGAGTCCAGGGCATATCTTTTGAATCAATGAAGGAGCACCAGGAGGCCGGAGCGGAAGTTGTCCAGAAGGAGCCGGGTGTCGAGAAATTCATGTCGCGTGCCGGAGCAGCGGGCGGCGTTGGCAGTTCCAACGGGGGAATGTTTGTATTGAGACTGAAACCTCGGGCTGAAAGGGAAAATACCGCCATGCAGATTGTGCAGAGCCTCAGACCCAAGCTGGCCCAGATTCCGGGGTTCCGTGCATTCCTCCAAGTTCCAAGTAAAATCATGGTCGGCAGACCGTCAAAGGGGCAGTATCAGTACACGATCGTCGGATTCAATACCGAGGAACTTTACAGATTCGCCACCGAGGCCGAACGCGAACTTGCAGCGATGCCGGATCTGCAGGATGTGTCAAGCGATCTCCAGATTTCAAATCCCCAGTTGAACCTCGACATAGACCGCGACAAGATTTCAACTTTGAAAATAACCGCCGCCCAGGTTGAGGACGCCCTTTACAGCGCGTTCGGGCCGAGGCAGATTTCCACGATTTACGCCCCCGACAACCAATATAAGGTCCTTCTCGAACTCATGCCTGAATATCAGCTTGATCCTGAATCGCTGACAATGCTCTATGTCCGTTCCGGCGCAGGCCAGCTTGTCCCCCTGAGCGAAATTGTGAAAGTGAAACAGGAACCTGGGCCGATGAGCATTAACCATACGGGGCAACTCCTGTCAGTAACGATCTCGTTCAACCTCAAGCCCGGCGCCGCGCTGGACCGTGCCATGGCGCAGATTGAAGAAAAGCTGAGTCCGGGGATGCCAAGTTCGATGAGCGCCAGTTTTCAGGGGACTGCGAAGGTTTTCATAGATTCATTCAAGGGGATGCAATGGCTCCTGCTCATAACAATCGTCGTTATTTACCTGATACTCGGAATTCTGTATGAGGATTTTTTCCATCCGATAACAATACTCACCGCGCTCCCGTTTGCCGGGTTTGGTGCACTTGTGACCCTGATGATTTTCAATATGCCCCTCTCCCTTTACGCCTATGTCGGAATCATAATGCTCGTCGGTATCGTCAAGAAAAATGGAATCATGATGATTGACTTTGCGATCAACGCAAGAAGGAACGAGGGCAAATCCGCAGAGGATGCGATTGTCGAAGCGTGCATGATAAGGTTCCGTCCCATCATGATGACGACAATGGCCGCGCTCATGACCGGTATCCCCATCGCAATCGGATTCGGAGCCGGCGGCGAAGCGCGCCAGCCTCTCGGCCTTGCAGTGGTCGGAGGATTGCTTTTCTCCCAGTTCCTCACCCTCTACATCACTCCCGTCTTCTACGTCTGGATGGAAAAACTTCTGAAGAGATAAATTTTTCCAAGGGAAAAATTTATAACGAATCATCTTCCGAACCTAGAGATAAGATGCGCTATAAAAAGTATTGCATAAAACCAGCCGGTGTAAAGAACTGTCATGGTAAAAGAATAGAGAAGTGTTTTTGCGAAATTCGCACGGCATGTCCTGCAATCGTTCGTATCCCACCTTTGCCAGCCACTGCTTGAAAGGTTCCGCCTTGGGGGACGGTATGGACTGGATAATTCTTAAAAGGCTTTCCGTGTTGGCAGTATCTGTCTCTCTCATTTTGCCGTCAGGTGCTTTCATTTTCATCTGCCGACAAATTGTCGACAGTTCAAGACCATCATCGCTTTTGACTCGGACTTTCATCCTGAACCAGTAATCACGCGGATTTACGCTGTCTGTCAAAGCGCCAACAACATCAATTACAGAAAAATACCAGGTTTCGGTCGCCTCATCGTAATGACGCCGGATTTTATAGTTTTCAAAAACGGCTAATTTATTCTCGGTCATTGATAGTTCTCCTTTCATCTTCTCTGTATGTTTCCAATGCATTCGTCTCACCAGATTGAGTCTTTTTGTGTTTTTTAATGCGAACAATATAGGAGTGGAAGAAGGACATTTTAAGTCCGTTCTGTTTTTTTGTCATGATACTCTTGCCACGGGTTTCGGCGAATTACGGCAGGTTCGGTTCAATAGTGTAAATTCTCTCCAGCTGTGGGCCGGTGTACCTCAGCTTTACGTTTTTGTCGTGGTCGAGCTTGTCGATAAGCCTGGGTCTGCGGGCGGATACGAAAATGATTTTTGAATGGAAGGTGCTGACGACCTCTTCGGCTGCGTAAAGCATTTTTCCGTCGGATATTTTCTTCCATATCCTGTATTTCTGTGGTGAGTGCAGGTACATGAAATACGGTTCAAGGAATACAAGATATCTTTGTTCCGGCGCGCCATAGAAAAGCATGGGTGTGTCATCCCAGTCGGCCGTGAAAATGATTTCTCCAGGGGCGGCATTGGCTTTTATCCATTCTGCGGCGCCCGCATATTTCGGCTGATCCAGGTAAAGAACGTCCTTGAGTTTCAGCATTGTAATCAAAGCTATTCCGATAAATAAAAGAGAGAAGGCCGTCTTTCTGGTCATGCTGTTCAGGGGGTTTTCACGCCTGCTCCAGTATGCAAGGATGAATAGGGCGGAAATCGGGGCGAAATATTCAATGAATCTCTGGCAGAGGATGGTCAGCATGAAGTATACGCAGGTCAGCGCAAGGAGGGAAAGCGTTACCCAGTCCATGGATGGGATTCTCTTTTTTTTCACTGCATCATAAACTGTATATCCCGCCAGCGCGACGACCGGAATAAATCCCTGCATGATCCTGTTCAGCGTCATCGGATACAGTTCGAAGCCTTGGTCTATCACGTCATTCCCGAATCCGAACAGCCTTATCTTGAGAACCATTATGTTCTGTATGAAAAGCCCGTTTATGTTTGCGGGGAAATAAGGATTCAATATTAGTCCGGCAATTAGCCCTAACAGAACCCAGGCCGACATGAAATCGGTTATTTTGAAAGACTCCTTCTCCTTCCATTTCCTTGCAATGTCAAAAACAAGTATGACCGGAAGGAGTTGCCAGCTCCCGGTATGGCTTATCGCATAAAGATAGGAGACTGTCAACAATCCGACGCGGTTGCCTCGCAGGACAAAGACGATTGCCAGCGGGAAAAAAATCAGTGCGAAAAGCAGGGATCGGCAGAACGTCAGTCTTTCAAAGAAAAGACAGCCCGCTATGAAGAGCATGAAGCACATTGCTGGGAAAACATATTTCCTGATTCCGATTTGCCGGAGCAGAATTCCCCAAGAGAAAGCGACAATGAAAACTGTGACGAGGACTGCGACTTTCGCACCTGTGAATTTCCCGAAAAGGGCGATGAACGGGATGAGCCACACATGAAAAAGCCACTCTTTGTCGAAAAAGGAATCCGTCCATATCGAACATGCAGTCCACGGGAAATCTTTCAGGACAAGCCCCTGGTGGCGCATGATTTCCGAGATTTGGATATGGAAATATGAATCAACGCCCGGGAGTGAATTTGTTCCGGCAGTTACGAAGAGTACGCAGAGCGTCCAGATCAGACTTCCGAGCAGAATCCAAGATATGTCTTTCGATGTCAGTTTCATATTGCAAAATGCTTGCTGATAATTCTGTCTCCTGACTGTTCTTGCAATTCCGAGGGGCGATGTTTTTACGCCTTGTATCCGTTTGTCGTGAGCATGGTTTCAAAGCTGATTTTGTCGACTGACTTGAAAAGGGCTTCTGCGGGGGTGACAGTGCCGTTCTCGACAAAGCCGAACAGGGATTCATTCAGTGTCTGCATCCCGATTTTTTTTCCAGTCTGCATCATGGAGGGGATCTGGTATGTTTTACCTTCCCTTATGATATTTGCAATTCCTGAATTGACGATGAGGATCTCGAGTGCCGCCACTCTCCCTCCCGTTTTTTTCTTCAGCAGTGTCTGGGCGATGACCCCTTTCAGGGAACTGCTCAGCATTGTCCTGATCTGGGGCTGCCTGTCGGCCGGAAACTGGTCGATGATCCTGTCAACCGTGCTTGCGGCAGTATTGGTATGGAGTGTGCCGAAAACCAAATGTCCCGTTTCCGCCGTTTCAATGGCGATCTCCACTGTTTCCAGATCGCGCATTTCCCCGACCAGGACTATGTCCGGATCTTCGCGCAATGCAGCCCTGAGGGCTCTCTTGAAACTTTGCGTATGCCTGTGCACTTCGCGGTGGTTTATGAGACAGTTTTTGTTCTTGTGGACGAATTCTACGGGGTCTTCTATTGTGATTATATGGTCGGTGCGCTTTTCGTTTATCAGATCCACCATAGCGGCGAGGGTGGTTGATTTTCCACTTCCTGTCGGGCCTGTCACAATGACAAGTCCCTTATTCAAGAAGCAGAGATCCCGTACGGCCTGTGGGAGGTTGAGGGCGTCGGCGGAAAGGATTTTTGCCGGAATCTGACGGATGACGGTTCCTATCCCGTTATTGTCCATAAACACATTCACCCTGAATCGCCCTATGTCGGGCAATTCGTACGCAAAATCGGTGTCATAGCATTCCCAGAACTCTTTTTTATTGCGTTCCGGCATGATTTCCTCAATCATCTCCTGGGCTGTTTCCTTGCTGATTTTGTCGCCGTCCAACTTGCTCATCTCCCCGTCCGACCGTACTGACGGGACAAGCCCGCTGCCAAGGTGCAGGTCTGACGCTCCGCTGCTGATCAGAAATTCCAGAAAAGGATCAATTGCCGCCGCCATCGTATTTATCTCCTTAAAAGTAGTTTTAAGTTTTATGTGTTAAGTTTTAAGTAAAAAACTTACGCATTCCCGCACTCTGTGCCTCTGTGCCTATGTGCCTATGTGCCTATGTGCCTGCCTATTCAGCCTGTTTTGCCGCACCTGCTCCAAAAGATATGGATGAGATCGCAGCGTACGGGATAACTACAAACTTATCCGCGTCGGTCTTTAAAAGCAGTTCAAGGCCGGAGGTATGTTTCTCGGCTTTCAGGAGGATGCCGGAAACATTTTTACCGGAGTTCAGGTCGATTATTATTTTCTGCTTCTGTGATATGAGCTGGTTGTAGTTGAGTTCCAGTATCCCGCTGATGGATATCCCCCAGTCAACCGCCTGCCTGTACAGATCGGTCGTATTCTTCAACCTCTCTGCAAGCACTTTTACAATGAATTCAAGGAGTTTTTTCCCAACGGCGGGATTTTTATCAAGCAGGTTCCTGAAATCTTTCTGATTGATGGATATCAGCTCGGTTTCTTCGACAGCCCTGGCCGTAGCCGAGCGGTAATCTTCCGAAATCACCGCCATCTCCCCGAATAGTCCCCCTTTTCTCAGCGTGACAAGGGTTTTGTCGACATTTTCCGTTATCTTCGTGTAAATTTTCACACTGCCCCTGAGGATGACATATAAAACGCTTCCCTGCTCACCTTCTGAAAAAACTAGTTCATCGGTGAATACGGTCTGGGCGTTGCTTATTTCCGACACCGCATTGATTTCATCGTCCGTCAAAGAGGAGAAAATCGGAAGCTCCTTCAATGATTTATCATTATTCATTTCTGTCCCCCTGTTATGGATTGTTTTAATTTTTCGATGTTCTCGCTTTTTTTCGCATCGCGGAGTTTTCTTGCCGTCTCTGTGAAATACTTGTGCTTCCCCATGAAGTTAAGTTGAAAGGCAATCCATTCTTCCCTTGTGAATTCCTTTCCCTTGAGTTTCAACTCCTCCAGCAGGGTGTCGGCGATTATTTCGAAGTCGTCTCTGCCGAGGTAGTCCAGATCGGCATCGCAAAGTACCTGTTCCAACTTGTTTTTCGGGTTTTGTGGAATGGCGGTCGCCATTATCATGCCGCATATTTTTTCAATATCCGCCTCTTCGTATCCGAAATCGGGCAATGACTGCCTTGCGATTTCACAGCCTATCGGCTCATTGCTGCCGTATTGGAAAATGAATCCGGAATCATGGAACAGTGCGGCGGTTTTCAGGAGGTCGAGATCTTTCCCGGCAATGTTTTCGGAGGGCGCCAGTCTTTCCGCAGCCTGCAGCACATCAAGGGAATGTCTCAGATTATGGTATCGGAAATCCAGCGGGACTTCTTTTCCCATGCGTCCGAGTATGTATTGTTTCGCTTTGGAATAATCCATATGAAACCCTGGAAAATAATTTCGTGCTTAAACCCTAATCCAGCCTGCGTATTCAATTACCACAGAATAATATGTGACGCCCATCCCATAAATCAAACTTGTTTCAATTTAGCTTTGCGTTTAATTCAATAGTATAGGAATTTCAAAGTTATCTGAGTAATGCGGGCTTTAGCCTGCAATTTCTTATTTTTCGCGCTTTATTTAAAAACAGGCTGAAGCCTGTGTTGCTTAAAGTTGCGGCTTTTGGCCGCCTAATTAAATCGTAACACCGTTATTCAAAATCGTAGCTTTCAGGTTGAAATCCCTTAGAATGAAGCCATCTTTTGAGCATTGAACAGATAACTGTTCAATATATTAATCGTAAACTAAAACTATCCCTAAAATGAGGTCAACCGATATGCAGAAGACTGAATTGCCGCCTTTCGAATCAATGGAGGAGATGGCCGCCGTTACGGCAAGCAGCCTTGCCAAGGCGGCAGCCAGCTCCGCCTTCACTATTTTCAAAGATAAAAATTTTCGCAGGCTCGCCCGTTTTGATGCACTGCCTGTGGCTGAGCACGACCGCATCTTCAACGAGCTTCTGATTGCCGGTCTGACTTTGCAGATGCTCACGCTTGAGGCGCCTGATCTTCATATTGACGACGACATGCGTCCGTTCCTCAAACAGATTGCAAGCGAAATCCCGGCGGCTCATGTCCGTGAACTGGCGGTCTTGGGCATTCCCGAAGAAAACCAGCGCGAGTGGATACAACTGATCGGCATGCGTTACGAGGAATATGCAGCTGACCGTCACAAGGCGCGGTCCGCCAGCATGCAAATCGAAATTGAGGAGTTACGCCGTCCCCTCGACCGTGAGGTCATGGACGGCATCCAGGCGATGGTGCCGGTGCAGGTGGTCACCATCGGCAGCCATGACCACATTTGCCGGGGGAAGACCGACGGGTATGATGAATTGTTCAAGTTCATGCTTGGCAATTTATCCAGGTTTTATGTCGAGATGCGGCTTGCCTACGAAGGCCGCCCGCTTACCCCGCTGAAACGCGCAACGATCGCCGTCAAACGCCTGTTCCGAAGAAGGTGACAGAATATTTTCCGACAGGATAACGGGATATGCTGGATGAGCCAATTTCAAAAGTAGTCAGAATTCCGGGCTTCGCCCTTCAATAAATCCAAGGCTAAGCTGGGCACGCAGTGGTCAGAATAAATCGAGATTTGAATTCAAACTTATTTGACAACAGGAGAACTGTAAGATAATCTAATACACCAATATGAGAAACAAGGAATAATCATAATGAGAAGCACATTGACAATTAGCCTTCCTGCAGGCATCCGTAAGCAACTTGACAATGTTGCGAGAAGCGAATGTGTATCCAGAAGCGACATTGTGCGCGAATCTATCCGTGATTACCTTTTTGTCAGGCAATTCCGTGCTCTTCGCAAGGGCATGGTGCAGAAGGCGGGTCAACGCGGCATTCACACAGATCAAGATGTCTTTGATCGCCTGTCATGAAGATTGTATTAGACACCAATGTCCTTATTGCCGCCTTCATCTCCCATGGCGCATGCAATGAATTGCTTGAATATTGCGCTCTCAACCATGAAGTTATTCTTTCCCCTTTCATAATTGATGAGTTTACGGGAAAACTCACAGGGAAGTTTGGCTTTACCCATGAGGAAGCAAATAGCGCTGTTAATTTGCTCTTATCACGATTTGAGAGTAAATCCCCTCTTCAACTGCCCCGGCAAATCTGTCGAGATGCTGATGACGACATGATAATAGGAACCGCTCTTGCCGGTGGATGTGAATGCGTAGTGACAGGAGACAAGGATTTACTTGCCCTTCAGAAGGTAAACGGCATTCACATTGTTTCTCCATCAAAGTTCTGGGAGTTTGAAAAATAATCAGGATTATGCCGCTTTGAATAAAAGCACAGCGAATGCCGAATCATCAGTTTTTTTGCAAATATAGTAGAGCGGTTCTTTAGACCGCGAAGATTCTCGGGCTAACCCTGTCATCCTACAGGGCAAGAGCCACGAGCTACTTCAAACGCAAGTTTCAAAAGAGCGGGCAGGAGTCAGAATAAATCTGGATTTGAGTTTAAGTCATTCCTTTTCTGGAGCAGAGCCATTTGATCAGAGAATCCCGCATTTCCTTCCTGTCAGGAAATCGGTCTTTCCAATTTCATCACTTTGCATCCGGGGTTTTCTGGAAGAGTTCCGGCGGGACTCCGTTTTTGGAATAATCGGCGGAGGACTCGGGGAAATCAATCTTTGTCCTGAATCCGGGCCCAGAGATCTCGAGGGTGTCCACGATCCAGAAGTTTTCATTCGCACCTTTCTTGAAGGATTTGATTTCCAGTGTCCTGTCAGGTTTTTGAACTTCATTCCCTATGGTGTTTTTGAACCATTCGACTTTAAGCGGGAAGAAATATTGTGAGCTGATATAGACGGTTGCGGATTCCTTTTTGTCCGGGCTCAGCAGTTGGAATACTCTGCACGGATAGCCTTTTATCTCCTCTGGTTTCAGCTCTTTCTGAAAAGGCCAGTAAAGGAAGGAGAGGGTGAGGTCTTCCGGACGGACGCCGCAGTCGGCAAGGATTGATTTGTCCTTTTCCGGCCTGTCCACGATAATGCTGGTGCTTTCAGGCTTGTCGGAATATGTCTGCCCTATATTGTAAAATTCATTTTTGTTTGCCGCAACCTGTGCGAGTGTGCGCTCCGGGGTGAATCTTATGCCGAGGTAAATCGGATATTTCAGCGTATCGGCTGTTCCGCGTTTGTGTGAAATCTCTCCCTGCATTTTAGCCCATGACTCTTCAATCGGGGGGCGGCGGGCGATTTTCAGGAAATCGGGCGCATCCATTTTTGCGCCCCTGACTGCGTCTTCAGCCTTCAGGTTCCAGGATGTCAGGAGCATTAAGGTAGCGGAGCATATGAGAGATGTGATACGATGGATTCGGCTTGTCATTTATTGTCCTTTATTTACACTTCTGCTTTTATCATTTCCGTTTATTTTTCGCCTTGGACGGTTTTGATTCCGTTTTTCTTATCCTGGTTCCGAGGGTGTGGTGCAGGGACTCCATGATGTCTGAAACGAAAATGAATTTCACATTTTTCCTCACCTCGTCCGGAATGTCTTCGAGATCTTTTTCATTCTTGTCCGGCATTATGATGGTCCTGATCCCTGAAACGAGGGCGGCTATGACCTTCTCCTTGATTCCGCCGACTGGCGTGATTTTTCCGCGCAATGTGATTTCGCCGGTCATGGCGGTCCTCCTTTTTGCGGGCCGGTTTGTGAGAAGGGATATCAGCGCGGTGGCTATTGTGATTCCGGCGGAAGGGCCGTCCTTCGGAGTGGCGCCGTCCGGAATATGGATGTGGAAATCATTTTTCTCGAATACTTTGGAATCTATTTTCAGGGCTTCATGATGGCTTTTGATGAAACTGAAGGCGGCTTCCGCGCTTTCCTTCATTATGTCTCCGAGCGAACCGGTGAGTTTCAGGTTGCCTTTTCCGGGCATGCTGGTCACATCCACCGCCAGCACCGAACCGCCTGCGCTTGTCCATGCCATTCCTGTTGCGGTCCCGACGACGTCCTTCTTCTCGATCTCATCCATGAAGAATTTCTGCGGACCCAGGAATTTACCGAGGTCTTCGGGTTTCACATTCGTCTCTTTTTCAGAGGGGGTCTCCTTTTCAACGATCTTCCTTGCGATTTTCCTGAAGACCGTGCCGATGGCCCTTTCGAGGTTCCTCACGCCCGCTTCACGGGTGTACCTGCTTATTATCGCTTCGAGGGCAGGGGCGGAAATCTTCGCCTGCTTTGACTCGAGACCGTTCTCTTTGAGCTGTTTCGGGACGAGGAAACGGGTGGCGATCTGTTTTTTCTCCATAATCGTATAGCCCGGCAGACGGAGGATTTCCATCCTGTCGAGGAGCGCATGGGGAATGGTGTCCGTTATGTTCGCCGTCGCTATGAACATCACGGAACTCAGGTCGAAATCAATTTCAACATAGTGGTCGTTGAATGCCGAATTCTGTTGCGGGTCGAGGACTTCGAGGAGGGCGGATGCCGGATCGCCTCGGAAATCATTGCCGATTTTGTCAATTTCATCAAGCATGAAAAGCGGGTTTGAGCTCTGCGCCCGTTTCAGGCCCTGTATGATGCGTCCGGGCAGGGCTCCGACGTAAGTCCTGCGATGACCCCTGATTTCAGCCTCGTCCTTTATTCCGCCTAGGGACATCCTGACGAATTTCCTGTTCATCGCCTTTGCGATGGACTGGCCGAGGGAGGTTTTTCCGACTCCCGGCGGACCCACAAAACAGAGTATCGGCGATTTCCTGTCCTTTTTCAGCTGGAGCACGGCGAGGAAATCCAGTATCCGCTCTTTCACGTCCTTGAGGTCGTAATGGTCGGCATCCAGGATTCCCGAGGATTCCTTTATGTCAATCCGGTCTTCCGTGTAAATGTTCCAAGGGAGGTTGATCAGCCAGTCGACATACGTGTACGCGACGTTGTATTCCGGAGAGGCCTGCGGGATCATGGCAAGCCTTTCCATTTCCTTCTTTATGGTGGCCGCAACTTTCTCCGGGAGCTTGATTTTTGACAGTTTTTCCTCGATTGCGGCTATGTCTGGGTTCTTGCTCTCCTCTCCGAGTTCCTTTTTTATCGTCCTGAGCTGTTCGCGCAGGAAATACTCCCTCTGCGATTTTCCGAGGGCGCTGCTGACCTGGGACTGGATTTTCGAGCCTACGTGCAGGACTTCGAGTTCCCTGTTGAGCAGTATTGTGAGGAGCTGGAGGCGTGCGTGCAGGGTCGGGATTGCCAGTATATTCAGTTTTTCCGTAAAGGAAATGTGGAGGGTGTCCGCCATCAGGTCGGTGAGTCTTGCGCTGTCATCTATATTCAGAATCGCCACACGCAGTTCTTCCGGATAGAAGGGGGACGTTGAAATGATCTCCTGGAACTGCTTGACCGCATTCCTGACCATTGCAGTTATTTCAATGTTGTCCCTTTTGTTTTCGATTACATCCTGGATTTCGACCGTGAACGGAGGGACTTCATTGATTTTTTTTATGAATCTGATTCTTTTCAGGCCGCGGACCAGTATCCTGACAGTGCCGTCGGGGAACTTCAGCATTTTTACAATTCTGGCGAGGACTCCCATTGTGCAGAGAGATTTTCCGTCAATTTCAAATGTGCTGATTACAGGTTCTGTAAGCTCGATTTGTTTTGCCTTTGGGACGGGAACTTCCGGGAAGACCGCCACGATTCTTTCTCCGGCTACGACGGTTTCAAGCATTTTGATTATTTGTTCGCCCTCGATGACGAGAGGCGAAAGCGTATACGGGAAAATAATTATGTCTTTAAGCGGAAGCAGTGATACGGAGTAGTTGCCGGGTTTCTGCTTTTCAGCGTTCTTGTCGCCGCTGTCAGAGAGTTCACTGATATTGTCGCCGGCGAGCACAATATTACTATAGTCATCGTTCATAAGTTTTTTCCTTAAAAGATTTAATGGCATTTAAAATAACTTGTGAAGATGCTCTTTCCAAGCGTAAAGAGGGGGCTTTCGGCAAAACTGCCTGAACAGTCAGATTCCAGTTCATTTGAACAAGGCGGTAATCGGTCTTTGCCAAGAAGCTACGCTCGGTACGGGAATTTTAAGGTTCGATGCTTAGGCATTCTTAATTAAAAGAGTGTGGTACAGGCGTCTCGCCTGTTTTTCAAGAAGAAAGAAATAA
>CAMCYE010000076.1 GCA_945883805.1 Victivallis vadensis
ACAGTCGCAATACTGGTGTCTCCTTGGAGGACGCGTTCGAGGCTTTCGGGTTCTGAGAAGTTGAAGACGATTATAGGAAGTCCATTGTCGCGGCACATGGAAAACGCGGTTGAATCCATTATTTTCAACTGTTGCGAGAGTGCATCATCGTAACTTATGGTTTCATAGCGTTTGGCATTCGGGTTCTTATGGGGATCGTCCGTGTAGACCCCGTCAACTTTAGTGGCCTTGAGAAGCGCTTCGGCCCCTATTTCCAAGGCGCGCAGGGAGGCGGTGGTGTCGGTTGTGAAAAACGGGGATCCTGTTCCACCGGCAAAAATCACGATTCTGCCCTCACCGAGGGATTTCACCGCTTTATCACGGTCGAACGGCAACGCGATCGGGGACATTGGAATCGATGTCTGCACCTCTGCGATGAAACCGGCGGAATTGAATGCGTCCCTCAGGCATATCGCATTCATCACAGTGGCAAGCATCCCCATGTAATCGGCAGTCACCCTGTCCATGCCCGAATTAACGCCCTTCACGCCGCGCCAGATGTTCCCGCCACCGATGACAATAGCCATCTCAATTCCCTTGTCGCATACGGCTCCTATCCTGTTGACAATGTCAATTACGGCTTTTGAGTCGTATCCGCTGTCTGAATCGCCTTTAAGGGACTCGCCGCTCAGCTTGAGAAGAACCCGGCTATAAACGTATGTTGATTCCATCATTGCACTCCTGTTTTGTGTCTATATTTTAAATATACCTAGTTTTTCATTTAAATAAATTCACAAGTTGAATTTATTTAAATGAAAAACAATTAGTATCAGAAATTTTCCATTCAACATTAAGGCATATGAAAACGATCAAGTGGGGAATAATAGGTTGTGGCAACGTCACGGAGCTCAAGAGCGGTCCGGCTTTCGGGAAAGTTCCGGGCAGCGAACTTGTCGCCGTGATGAGGCGTGACGGTCGTCTGGCCGAGGATTATGCGAAACGGCATGGAGTGTCAAAGCGGCATGGCCGCCAATGAATAAATCATCCCGAGCGCGCAAGCGCCTCGGGACCGTGATGTTCGTCGTTGAAGCGACGAACAAACGGCGTGAGCCGCGTAGGACGCGACAACGCTGAAATTCATTTTTCTCCGCGACTATTTTCCTTGCCGGTATTTTTTTGTTTCCGATGCGAGCAGTTTCAGGTTTTTCATCGGCGCGTCGAGAGGTACGGCGCATTCCGGCCCTATGATGTTAATCTTATTTTCAATCTTCTCCCGCACGTCTGCGGCAATTGTCTCCGGGGAACCTTTTCTTATGACAGCATAATTGCTGGTGCCTCCCATCAGCGCCAACTTGCCACCGGCAAGGAGTCTGGCTGTTTCTGTCGGCACTTTAGAATCGAAATGAAAGCAGGCCACTCCAGTTTCAGCGATATATCTGATCCGGTCGGAACTGTCCCCGCAGATATGCAGGATCAACGGACACTTTATGCGTTCAGCCAGTTCCTGGTGGATTTCTTTCAGAAAATCACGGTATGTGTCGGGGGAACATAAATCGCGGGTGCAATGATCTCCCAGGCAAATGGTATCGGCGCCGGCATCAATTTGAGCGGTGGCAAACGCGACGGTAACTTCAATCAGTTTGCGCATTGCTTCTTTCACTTTGTCAGGTTCGAGCAATGATGCGACAAGGAAATTTTCCACTCCATATACATGATAACCCAGTGTCCAAGGGCCGAAGACCTTACCGGTTATGGCGGCATCCCGGCCAAAACGTTTTTTTAGGATTTTTATCGCTTTCAACGGCGTCTGGCAAGATTCGTGCATAAGAAAATCACTGGTGATTTTCATCTCGTCATTCATGTTTTCGCAGAGATGATGCTGACAGTCGGGCATGCGATGTTTTTCACCCCAGTCAACACGACAGCCCAACGCCGCCGATTCGTGCCAAACTCCAAAAAGGGGCATGACATTGTCAAAACCCAATTCGGAACATCCGGCTCCGGAGAGCAGCGCCATTTTTTCCGCATCGAGATGAGCTTCAGGGAAGGAAACGCCGGTTTTATCCATAAGATCCATTGTCACAATTGAAGTGGCACTGCCGCACGCCGGAGCATATTCGCCCCGGCTGGAGGATAAGGCGTTCATGAAAAGTTCTTTTGACATGTCAACTCTCCAAATATCAGTGTTAACAGAGTAGATAATAATATTCCGGTTCGTTTTCATTTTGAATGGGTAAACACGCAAATTTCTGGAATTAAATTAGGCGGCCAAAGCGCCGCAACTTTAAGTAACACAGGCTTCAGCCTGTAGTTAAATTAATCTGGAAACACAGGAAAAATTGCAGGCTACCCCGGTCATCCGACGGGGCGGGAAGCCCGCATTACTCAGATAACTTTGAAATTCCTTAACCTGGACTTAACCGGCTACCGCCGGGACTCTTTAAGGAACGCCACCAACTTGGTGGCTCTTAAGATGCCGGCAGGTTGCCAGCGATCCGTAAATACAATTTCCTATACGATCTAGTTATGGTACCCTTGAGAATTACCATAAAACACCCATTATTTCACAAAAACAAAATAGTCGAATGGGGAAAACGATAGAACAGCCATTGCCGGAACTATTTTTTTACAGGTGGAGTTTCCATGGTCAGTCCGAGTTTGCCTTTGATCCATTCATCCTGATATGCGGAAAATGTCTTTGACTTGGAGTGCCCCATTGCCGGTTCATTAAAGATCATTTTCGGGGATGGAATGGTGTTGTAGGCGGCATAAACTGAACTTGGAGAGCAGGTGGTATCAATAAAACCGACCGAGACAATTACCGGACAGGTTATGCTTCGGGCGAAATTAACGGCATCAAAATATCCGGACATTTTCAATTTTTCCGGATCATCCTTGCTGACCAGCTTGGGCCAGCCCGGATTTCTGTCCAGCTTGTATCCGGCATGGTCGCAAAGGGCGGGAACATTAGCCGCAGCCGCTTTGATATTTTTATTAAGTCCGGACATGATCAGTGTAAACGCTCCGCCCTGACTGCTTCCATACATTGCAAAATGCTCCCTGTCAACATCTGGACGTTCCGCCAGCCAGTTGATCGCACGATTGATTCCCAGTATTGATTTCTTGAAATAATATTTGTCCCTGTCGGGCGCTCCATGGTGTGAATAAAACTGTGCCCTGTTCAAGTCGCCGTATATTTTTTTAATCTCGTCGGCATTAGTCGGCGGGTCATATTGATGAACGTTCATGAGAAGCACCATCACGCCGTTTTTGACCCAGTTGGTATCCGGAGAACTGTATCCGGGACCGGCACCGGGGACAGAGACCAGTGCGGGAAACGGTCCTTTTTTATCTTTCGGCACTGAGAGAAAGCCGTAAATCCTGGAATTGTCAATGTTGGCAAAGCTGATTTTGAAACAATCAAACTGCGGTGTGGAAAACTTCGGAAGAGGTTCAAGCCTTAGATCCGGCGGGATTTTATCCAGTTCCTGTATCCCGTCGTTCCAGAACTTTGTGAAATCTTCCGGAAGGTTGGATGCAGGTTGAATCTTCTCCGGTTCAAAACCGGCTCCGGCATAACCGCTGTTCTTATCCGATTTCACCTCGCATTGGAGAAAACCGGGCACAGTCATAGTGCCCTTGACCTTGAATGGATTATTTTCGGCAAGGTCAATATCCATAGTTGAAACAGTTTTCAATCCGTCATTGCTGATTCTCACATTTGCCTTGCCGGTTTTCAGGGGTTTGTCATTCTGTGTGACAGCACCCTGAAATATTACCTCTTCTCCGCACTTATACAGGGCATCCTGCCGGTCTGTGGAAACCTGTATTACTACGGTGTCAACTTTGACTGGATCAGCGGCAATTGCACTGAATTGGAGAAAAACACCCAATACTGCAGCGGCTGCAGGCAACAACAATCTTGTCAGGTTCATACTATTACCTTTTGGTTTTTGCGACTCCCGAACTCCCGAACTCCCGAACTCCCGAACTCCCGAACTTCAGAACTTCAGAACTTCAGAACTTCAGAACTTCAGAACTTCAGAACTTCCCCTTCCTCCTACCCTTTTCCGTTCCAGCAATAGGTGCAGAGCTGGTCTTTCGGAAGACCGATGGCTTTTGTCAGATCGTCGAGTTTCTGGTATTTCAGCGTTGTCAGGCCGAGTTTCTTCCGGATTTTCTCCACCATTGCGGCATGGCATTTCGAACATGGATCCGCGTATTCCTTGAGATTCTTCTTGTCGTCGCCTTCAAGTTCCTTCACCGCCTGGCGTCCTGCGAGATCAAGTTCGGAACGAGAACGGGAAAAATTCAAAAACTTGCATCCGAAAAGGAGAGGAGGACATGCGGGCCGCATATGGACTTCCTTGGCGCCGGCCGAGAAAAGTCTTTTGACCGTATCCCGGAGCTGGGTTCCACGTACAATTGAATCTTCGCAGAAAAGAAGTTTTTTGCCTTTGATCATTTCCTTTATGGGGATCAGTTTCATTCTTGCGACAAGGTCGCGGATGTTCTGGTTCTGAGGCATGAAACTGCGCGGCCAAGTCGGAGTATATTTCACAAAAGGACGTTCAAGCGGAATTTTCACTTCATTGGCATAGCCTATGGCGTGTCCAGTTCCAGAATCCGGAATTCCCGCCACAAGATCAGGTTTCACATCGTCATTCTGCGCAAGTGCGGCACCGCAGCGGTAGCGGGATTCCTCAACATTGATGCCTTCGTAAGTCGATGCCGGATATCCGTAGTAAACCCAGAGGAACGAGCATATCCTGAGTTTGCCGTCGGCCTTCGCCTTCTGTTCAATTCCGGTATTTTTCATGAGCACGATCTCTCCGGGACCGAGATCCCTGACATGGTCATAGTCAAGATTCGGGAATGCGCAGGTTTCCATTGTGACGGCGTAGGCGCCTTTCTTCTTCCCTATTATGACAGGTGTCCTGCCGAACCAGTCGCGGGCCGCGTAGATTCCATTTTTTGTAAGGAGAAGCATCGAGCATGAGCCTTCGATCATTTTCTGCGCCCTGCGGATGCCCGCCTCAAAAGTTTTCTCCTGGTTTATCAGTGTCGCGATAAGTTCCGTAGGATTCAACTCCCCGTGGCTCATTTCCGAGAAATGAGTGGTGCGTTTCTTGAAAGCTTCCTTCCTGAGGGACTCAATATTTTTCACGACGCCTACAGTGACTATCGCATAATCCCCGAGATGCGAACTTATGATAAGCGGCTGGTCTTCATTGTCGCTGATGACACCGACCCCGTAACTCCCCTGCATCTTGCTGATGTCATGCTCGAACTTCGAGCGGAACTGACTGTTTGTGATGTCATGAATGTAACGAGTGAACCCTGCGGCCTTGTTGATAACCGCAATACCGCCGCGCATTGTCCCAAGATGTGAGTGATAATCCGTCCCGTAAAAAAGATCGGTTACACAGTCCCCCTTAGATGCCACTCCGAAAAAACCACCCATAAAAGATCCTCCGTTGAAATCGTTGAAACCGTTGAAACCGTTGAAACCGTTGAAACCGTTGAAACCGTTGAAATCGTTGAAATCGCTTTAACGACTTGGAATTATCTTTGAATTAACCGGCTTCGCCGGGACTCTTTAAAGAACGCCACCAGCTTAGTGGCATCTGTCATAATGTGGTACAGGCGTCTCGCCTGTTCTTCAAGAAAGAATAGAAACAGGCGAGACGCCCGTACCACACTCTTTTAATTAAGAATGCTCAAAGATGCCGGTGTTCAAACTTTGAAATTCCTTTACGTTAAATTAAGCGGCCAAGGACCGCAACTCTGAATATCCAATAGCCAACACGGAATATCCAATGTCCAAGTTAATATTCTCCGGAATTCAATTCCGATGGAAATTGGAAATTGAGTGTTGGATATTGGATATTCAGACTTTCCAATCGAGTTACCTACTCGATCTGAGAACGAGCCAAATTATTTTATATCCGCATGGTATTCCTGCAGGGATTTGACTCCTTTTTTATTCTTCTGGCTTGCCGCAATCCCCTTTGCAGACGCCAAAGCTGCGGGCAGGGTCGTCATATAAGGTATCTTGTGTTTTATTGCGGCTTTCCTTATGTACGAATCATCTTCCTTGCTCAGTTTACCTATCGGGGTATTGATAATAAGGTTAATCTGCTTGTTTGCAATCGCATCGGCGATATTGGGGCGGCCCTGATGGACTTTCTGTATAAGCTCGGCTTCAATCCCGCTCTTACCGAGGAAATTGCGGGTGCCGTCGGTTGCCAGGATCTTAAAACCGAGTTTTATGAATTCCCTGGCAATCTGGACTACTATTTCGTCTTTGGAGCATACACTCATAAGGACGGTTCCGGAGGTCGGCAATGCGGATTGCGCCGCTTCCTGCGCCTTGTAAAAGGCTAGGCCGAAGGAGTCCGCCAGACCGAGAACTTCACCGGTAGACCTCATTTCAGGTCCGAGCAGCGGATCAACTTCCGGGAACATGTTGAACGGGAATACCGACTCCTTGACTCCAAAATGCGGGATCTTGCTGTGTTTCAGCTTGAGGTCGGAAAGTTTTTTACCGAGCATGAGTTCTGTCGCAATCCTTGCCATCTGGATATTGCAGACTTTTGAGACAAGCGGAACAGTCCGAGACGCCCTCGGATTCGCCTCCAACACATAAACCTTGTCATCGCATATTGCATACTGCATGTTCATAAGCCCGACAACTTTCAGCTCGCAGGCTATTTTCCTTGTGTAGTCATTGATTGTCCTGATATGTTTTTCCGGAATGCTGACAGGAGGGATGACACAGGCGGAATCGCCGGAATGTATCCCGGCAAGTTCAATGTGCTCCATTACGGCCGGCACAAACGCCTCTTTCCCGTCCGCCAGCGCGTCGGCTTCACATTCGAGTGCGTTTACCAGGAACCTGTCAATCAGGATCGGGCGTTCAGGTGTGACATTGACAGCCGCTTCGACATATTTTTTCAGCATTTCCTCATCATAGACTATTTCCATTCCGCGTCCGCCGAGAACAAATGACGGTCTCACCATCACTGGATACCCGATTCTTTCCGCTACGGCTAGGGCATCGGTCATATTTGACGCCATGCCCGATTCGGGCATGGGAATATTCATATTTTCCATCATCTTGCGGAATAGATCGCGGTCTTCGGCAACCGCAATGGTGTCAACGGTGGTTCCGAGAATGGGAACTCCGGCTTCAGCCAGTTCAGCGGCAATGTTCAGAGGAGTCTGTCCGCCGAACTGAACGATCACCCCCATCGGCTTTTCCTTATGGTATATGCTGAGGACGTCTTCGACGGTGAGCGGCTCGAAATAAAGTTTGTCGGAAGTGTCGTAATCGGTTGAAACAGTTTCCGGATTGCAGTTGACCATGATTGTTTCAAATCCCTGGTCGCGCAGTGCGAAGGCGGCATGGACGCAGCAGTAGTCGAACTCAATGCCCTGCCCTATCCTGTTCGGGCCTCCGCCGAGTATCATGACTTTTTTGCGGTTGCTGACCGTTGTGGAGTCCGGGGCGTTGTAAGTGGAATAATAGTAGGCGGAGTTTTCCACGCCGCTCACCGGAACCGGGTTCCAGGCTTCGGCGAGGCCGAGCTTCAAGCGCTGTTCGCGGATTTTCTTTTCCGGAACCTCAAGTATTTTGGCGAGATATTTATCGGCAAAACCGTCTTTTTTGGCCTGGATAATGAGGGCGTCCGGAATTTCCTTGCCCTTATGCCTGAGGATTTTTTCCTCGAGCTGCACAAGTTCCCGCATCTGGTCAATGAAATAAGCCTTGATATGGGTCAGTTTGTGGAGTTCCTCAGTGGAGGCGCCTTTTCTTACCGCCTCATACATTATCCATTGGCGCTCGCTTGTCGCTTCGGTGAGCATCGCAAGAAGCTCCTTGAGGGATTTCCTGTTGAAGTCTTTTGCAAAGCCGAGACCGTGTCTTCCGTTTTCCAGGGAGCGTATGGCCTTCTGAAAGGCCTCCTTATAGTTTTTCCCTATGCTCATGACTTCACCGACCGCGCGCATCTGTGTTCCGAGCTTGTCCTCCACCCCCTTGAATTTCTCAAATGCCCAGCGTGCGAATTTCACGACTACATAATCTCCGGACGGAGTATATTTTTCCAACGAGCCGTCACGCCAGTAGGGGATGTCGTCCAAGTTCAGGCCACCTGCGAGTTTCGCGGAAACCAGGGCTATCGGAAAGCCGGTGGCCTTTGAAGCGAGAGCCGAAGAACGCGAAGTCCGCGGATTGATTTCAATTACAACAACCCGTCCGGTTTTAGGGTCATGCGCAAACTGGACGTTTGTTCCGCCGATGACTTCAATCGCGTCAACGATGTCATAGGAATATTTCTGAAGTTTCTCCTGCAGCTCTTTTTTGATTGTGAGCATCGGGGCGGTGCAGTAGGAGTCGCCGGTGTGAACCCCCATCGCATCGACATTTTCTATGAAGCACACGGTTATTTTCTGGTTTTTCGCGTCACGGACAACTTCCAATTCGAGTTCCTCCCAACCGAGCACCGATTCCTCTATGAGAATCTGCCCGACGAGGCTGGCCGCTATTCCACGTGCGGCAATTGTGCGCAGCTCCTCGACATTGTAGACAAGTCCACCACCTGTGCCGCCCATCGTGTATGCCGGGCGCACCACTACGGGATAGCCGAGCTTTTCAGCGATTTTTTCAGCATCCTCGACATTGTATGCGGGATCGCTTTTCGGCATGTCTATGCCAATCTTCTTCATTGTCTCTTTGAAAGCGATCCTGTCTTCTCCACGCTCGATCGCATCGATGTTGACACCGATGACTTTCACTCCGTATTTCTCAAGGACGCCCGCCTTCGCGAGTTCAGATGAAAGATTGAGGGCCGACTGTCCGCCGAGGTTTGGAAGAAGTGCGTCGGGACGCTCCTTGTCGATGATTTCGGTGAGCCTCTGTATGTTGAGAGGTTCGATATAGGTCGCATCAGCCATTCCGGGATCTGTCATTATTGTGGCCGGATTGGAATTGACAAGGACGATTTTGTAGCCGAGAGACCTTAGAGCTTTGCACGCCTGGGTGCCTGAATAGTCGAATTCGCATGCTTGTCCGATGATGATTGGACCTGAACCGATGATCATTACCTTTGAGATGTCTTTCCTTGCCGGCATGTTCCCTCCAGATTGTTTATTGACTTATTGTAGAGATTCGGAAGTCAGAGCCAAGTTTTAAGTTTCAGGTTTTAAGTTTTAAGCAAGGGATTGTTTCCAGAGAACTGAAATGCTTTCCTTAAAACCTAACACTTAACACATAAAACTTTCAAATTCTGACCGCCTTTGAAATTTCCTCAAATATTTACCGCGTCTAATATGGAAATTCTAAGCAGGTTTTCAATCGTTTGTTTTCATATATTCAAGAAAATTTTGCGAAGTCCGCAGAAACAGACAGGACATCCTTTATTGCTGATTATAGATGAATCTCTTGATTCTCCCCCATCCGCGGATTATCTTCTGCATAGCCTAGTCTTATAGGAAATGGTATTTATTGTTTAAAGTTTAACTTTTTATGTTTTTTTCAGGCTGTAGGCCTGACATTCCACAGCCCAGGGCAACGCCCTGAGAAAGAGTTAATAAAAATAAGGAAAGCACCCTGAAGGGGTGCCATTATTACTGGCTTGTCGCGTTGTTGCACCCCTACAGGGTGCGGGAATTTTTGAGTTATCTTATCCCAGCCCGTTGGGCTGGGCTAAGGAATGCCACCCCGTCAGGGTGAAAATTATAGAAAAACTCGGTTCAGCGGAGTTCGGCGTTCCATAAGAGTCCCGGAGTAGCCGGTTAAGTCCACGTTAAGGAATTTCAAAGTTGCGAGTAGCTTGCGACATCCTTGGCGCAAAAGGCGAATTCATTTCTTGCGCTCGGAGATCGCAAACTACTAAAAGTTGCGGCCTCCAGCCGCCTAATTTAACGGTTCAAATTTCATAAAACCGGGGAACTTGCCATGTTCAGAAATATGAAAATCGGATTGCGTCTGGGATTGGGATTCGCACTTATTATCGCCTTCATGATTGCCATCCTTACGGTCAGCCTGCGCCAGGCTCAGGCCAGCCATGAAAAACTCCAGCACATCGTTAAAGTAAACAATGTCCGCGTTCAACTGTCCAATGACATGATTGATGATGCCAGGGAATCTGCAGTAATAATCCGGAGTATCCTGCTTGAAAAATACAGATCCGCGTCTGACAACAATGTGCAGAAGCATATAGTGCGTCTCTCGGAAATCAGGAAGACATACGCTGATTCCGTTATTGAATTAAAAAAACTCATTACGGAAGGTGATGTTGACTCATTCGCCTCGTTAAACAAACTGGAGGCTTCCCGCGTCCCTGCGCAGCAACTGCAAGACCAGGCGGTTGAACTGGCCCTGGCGGGAAAACAAGCGGAGGGAACCGACCTTATGTTCGGCAAGGCATACCCATACGTCACTCAATGGATAACCGAGATAGACAACTTCATACGGCTCAATAAAGAGCGCACGAGGTTGCGCTTCACTCAGGCGGAAGAAGCTATGAAATCGGCGCGGACAATCATGTTAATCCTTGGATTTGCGTCCATAGTGTTGTCCGCGCTGATTGTCATCCTCCTGTCCTTAGGCATAACAAAACCTTTAAATCTTACCGTTAATGCGGCCACCCGGATCGCTTCCGGAGATCTGGAAGTTGATCTTTCCGCCACAGAGAAACGCAGGGATGAGTTAGGCATCTTGTTGCAGGCCTTCGGCAAAATGGTCGCGACTCTCAGGGACGTATCCGTTCGGGCGGATGAGATTTCAAAGGGCGACTATTCCATAAAAATCGCACCTCGTTCCGAGAAGGATATTTTAGGCGTCTCCCTGCAGCGTATGAACGCGGCGCTGAAAGACAACCGGGATACAGTACAGAGGCAGGACTGGCTGAAGACCGGCATCGCCCAGATCAACCAGGTCTTGGGCGGTGACCCAGACATGTCCACACTGACATCCAAGGCGATTTCCGAAATTTCGACTTATCTTAACGCCCATATAGGCGCCATTTATCTGACTGGGGACGGCGATGGCACCACACTCTCGCTGGCAGGGAGCTATGCCTACAGGAAGCGCAAGGATCTGTCCAATGTGTTCAAAATGGGAGAGGGGCTAGTCGGACAGGCCGCTCTTGAAAAACGGCAGATACTGGCCGGGAATTTACCGGAAGATTATATCAGGATCAGCTCTGGGCTTGGGGAGTGGAGCCCCAGGTTCATCTGCGTGACCCCTTTTATAAATGAAGGAAGAGTGAAGGGTGTCGTGGAAGTGGGTTCTCTCGAAGAAATGACCGACCGTCAGATGGAATATCTCAACAAGACAATGCCTGTGCTGGCCCTTGCCGTTGAGAGTGCCGAAACCCGGACGAGACTGGCAAAGATCCTAGAGGAATCCCAGTCCCTGACTGAAGAACTGCAGACCCAGCAGGAGGAACTCCAGACTTCTAACGAGGAGCTGGAGGAGCAGAGCAAGGCGTTGAAGGCATCCGAGGAGGAGCTACAGACCCAACAGGAGGAACTTCAGGTCACGAACGAGGAACTGGAGGAGAAAAACGAGTTGCTTGACCGTCAGAAGAGAGACGTGGAAAAAGCGAGGCTGGACATTGAAAAGAAGGCCGAAGAACTGGCAATAGCCAGCAGGTACAAGTCCGAGTTCCTGGCAAATATGTCGCATGAACTCAGGACGCCGCTCAACAGCCTGCTGATTCTGTCAAAGTCACTGATGGATAACAAGGAGGGAACCCTCAATGCCGACCAGGTCGAATCCGCCAGAATCATCCAAAGCAGCGGAAATGACCTCCTGAACCTAATAAACGAGATTCTCGACCTGTCAAAGATAGAAGCCGGACGGATGAACATCAAGCCCGTAACAATCCTGATAAGCGACCTCGCGGACGATGTGCGCGCCTCATTTGTGCACATGACGGATAAAAAGGGGCTGAAACTGGAAATTGTGGCGCGCGAGGGCGTCCCAACCGAGTTCACAAGCGATCGGAAACGCCTCGACCAGATCATAAGAAACCTAATGTCCAACGCAATAAAATTCACCGATTCAGGAGGCTTGACTGTCACTTTTGCCCGGACAGCCCCGGAGGTCAACCTGTCAAAAAGCGGTCTTTCCGCAAATGAATCCCTGTCCATTGAGGTTAGGGACACCGGCATAGGCATCGCCCCGGAAAATCAGCAAATCATCTTTGAGGCGTTCCAGCAGGTGGACGGCGGGACGGCGAGGCGATACGGGGGGACTGGTCTGGGCCTTTCCATTTCGAGGGAACTGTCGCGCCTTCTGGGAGGGGAGATAAAGATTGAAAGCGAACTGGGCAGGGGATCGGCATTTACGTTGTACCTTCCATTAACGGTTTCCCCTGACCGCAAACTTGCGACGGGCAATACCAATGCCGGCATAGCCGCCAAGGACGATGGTGTCTCAGTGCACAACACCACCGTGCGGACAAACGTCGCCGCAGCGCACATTGAAGATGACCGTGACAGTCTGAAGAAAGAGGACAAGGTCATCCTGATTATCGAGGATGATCCGAATTCCGCCAGACTGTTTTACAGGAAGTGCCATGAGAAAGGTTTCAAGTGTCTGGTTTCACTTACAGGAGAGGAGGGATTGGAGCTGGTCGACAAATACATGCCCAGTGCTGTGCTTCTCGACATCACTCTTCCGGGCATGAACGGCTGGGCCGTACTGGATGCGCTCAAGGAAAATATTGGAACCCGGCATATCCCGGTGCATATTGTATCCGGGGAAGCACCCACGCTAGAGTTTATCCGCAAAGGTGCGATTGGGTACGCCACCAAGCCGCTCAGTCAGGATGATTTTAAAGGGGCTTTTCACAAGTTTGAACAGAGCTCGGCCGGAAAACTTAAAAGCGTCCTGGTGGTAAATGACAACGAGGAAACCCGCAGTAAAACTGTAAAGATGATAGGGGAATATGGTATAGAGGTGGATGGTGTAAAAAGTGGCGAAGAGGCTATGGCGGCCATTCGTACAGGACGGTATGACTGCGTTATTCTGGATCTGAGCCTGCCTGGCATTGACAGCATTGAACTGCTGGCGAGGCTGGAACGTGAAAATGTCAAAATGCCACCGGTGATTGTGTGTCGCGCCCTTACGCATGAGGAAGAGGCTAAAATCCAGGAGCATGCGGAATCCATCGTCATAAAGGATGTCCGTTCACAGGAACGCCTGCTCGACGAGGTGTCTCTCTTCCTGCACCAGGTGGTGAGCAAGATGCCGGAGAAAAAACGTAAGATTATCCGCGACCTCCACAACACCGACGAGGTTCTGCGGGACAAGAAGGTGCTTGTCGTGGACGATGACATGCGAACCGCGTTCGCCATGTCCCGCATCCTTTCCGAGTGCGGCATGAAGCCGCTGAAGGCTGAGAACGGCGACATGGCCCTCCGTATTCTGGAGGAGAATCCGGATATGGATCTCGTGCTCATGGACATCATGATGCCTGTGATGGACGGGTATGAGGCCATGAAACGCATTCGCAAACAGGATAGGTTCCGAGGATTGCCGATCATTGTGCTCACCGCCAAAGCCATGTCGGAGGACCGCGAGAAATGCCTCGCCGCAGGAGCAAACGACTATCTTGCAAAACCGGTGGATCAGAAACGGCTGGTGTCCATGATGCGCGTCTGGCTGTGCAGATGAGGGGGGGGGACAGTTATAAGTTATAAGTTATAAGTTATAAGTTATAAGTTATAAGTTATAAGTTATCAGGTATCAGGTATCAGGACGGACAACAGATGAATTGAAGTTAATTTTGGAACGCCGGAACTTGCCGGCATGATTAGATAAAAAAGTAAGGTGATAACCCGGTGCACGGTGTCATGAAAGACAAAAACCTGGAGCCGATCGAGATTGACCTGCTGCTGGAAGCTGTCTTCCGGAGGTACGGCTATGATTTCAGATCGTATGCAAGAGCCTCCATCGAGCGGAGGATCAAACAGTTCATGTTGAGAGAGGGATGCGCGTCTGTGTCCGAAATGATCCCGAAGATTCTGAACGACAGGGAGTTTTTTGCGCGCCTGACCCAGTATTTTTCGGTCACTGTAACGGAGATGTTCCGCGACCCGTTCGTCTTCCGCGCAGTAAGGGAGGTGCTGGTTCCTCTGCTCAGGATCTGGCCCCACTTCAAGATCTGGCACGCCGGGTGCGCGACCGGAGAAGAGGTCTACTCTCTGGCCATCGTGCTCAAGGAGGAAGGGGTCTATGACCGGGCGACCATCTACGCCACTGACTTCAACGACGAATCCCTCGGCCGGGCCCGCGACGGCATCTATAAGATCGGCAACATGAAGGAATCCACGCAGAATTATATTCAGGCGGGCGGCAAGGTTTCCTTATCGGAGTATTATCACGCCAAATACGATGCGGTGGCGATGGACGGTCCACTGAAGGAGCGGATTACTTTCGCCAATCACAATCTCTCTGTGGACGAGGTGTTCGGAGAGATGCACGTCGTCTTTTGCAGGAATGTCCTTATCTATTTCAACCGCGAACTCCAGAACCGGGCCTTGAGGCTTTTCACGGAAAGCCTTGTTCATGGCGGATTCCTATGCCTCGGAACCAAGGAGGACCTCCGGTTTACCGATGTGAACAAGCTTTACACGGTGGTTGACAAGAAGGCGAAAATCTATAGGAAATCGGAATAGGGAATGGAATTAATAACTCCGACGGTACTAAGGGCATGTGCGCGGTCAAGGAGGCAGGCGGCCTGACCATCGCCCAGGATCCGGCAACTGCCGAACACCCGGTCATGCCCAATGCGGCAATTGATGCCGGACTTGTGGACGAGGTGTTGAATGCGGAATACATTGGTAGGCGCCTAGCTGAGCTTGGAGTGAGGAAGAAGTTGTCGAAGGAAGCCCGATAAGATGGTGGCCGAGTGCCGAGTGGCCAGTTATAGGGTGGGGAATGAATCGGCGAATCGGAGTGTTTGTAAAAATTAGAAATTACGAATTAGAAATTACGAATGAAGCAAATTTTCAATGAAACTAATGAAACCACAACGAATCAGAGTGTAAAAAGAATACCGACGACCGACGACTGAAGTTGCGGACACATCCGCTTAATTAACGGGGGGAGTAAAAATGACAGATAAACAAAAGATATTGATAGTGGACGACAAGAAGGAAAACCTGCTCGCCCTGCGGAAGGCTCTGTGCAAAATAGATGCGGAGTTCATTGAAGCAAGCAATGGGAACGAGGCTCTTGCCGCCACGCTCCACCACAATTTCGCGGTGGCCCTGCTAGATGTGCAGATGCCGGGCATGACAGGTTATGAGCTGGCCGAGCATTTGCGCGGAGACGAGAGAACGCAGGTGATTCCGATTGTGTTCCTTACCGCAAGCTACGATGACGATGTCCACATGTTCAAGGGCTACGAGGTCGGCGCCGTTGACTACATAATGAAGCCTTTCCTCCCTGAGATGCTTGAGGGGAAAGTGAAGGCTCTCCTCGAAATATCCTTCTATAGACAGGCCTTGGAGAAAAGCGAGAAGAAATATCGCAATCTCATTGAGGCAACGCGTACAGGCTTCGTTATCCTGGACGGACAGGGACGAATACTTGATGCGAATGCCGAGTATGTGCGTTTGAGCGGCCATCGCGAACTTGCGGAGATACTTGGACGCAGCGTGATTGAGTGGACTACGGCGCATTCTCTGGAGAAAAGCAAGTTGGCGTTGACCAGCTGTTCGCAGGATAGGATTGTCCATGGACTGGAGATTGACCATGTGGGAGTTGACGGTAAAATCATTTCGGTTGAGATAAATGCAACTGTGGAAGGGACGGGGGACGACTTGCGCATCATGTCTCTGTGTCGCGACATCACCGAGCGCAAGCAGATAGAAGAAGTTCAGAACTTTCTGGCGCAAACCAGCATAGGCACCAAGGAGGAGCCTTTCTTCAACGCCCTGGCTCTATACCTTGCCCAAAGCTTATGCATGGACTTCGTCTGCATTGACCGCCTGGAAGGGGACGGGTTGACCGCACGTACGGTGGCTGTCTGGTGCGACGGACATTTCGAGGACAATGTAACATATGCCCTGAAGGACACCCCCTGCGGTGACGTGGTGAGCAAGACGGTCTGTTGTTTCCCGGCCAACGTGTGCCAATTCTTTCCGCGAGACCAAGTGCTGCTAGATCTGCGGGCGGAGAGCTATGTCGGCGTGACTCTTTTTGACCATGCCGGTCAGCCGATCGGCCTTATTGCGGTCATCGGACGTA
>CAMCYE010000077.1 GCA_945883805.1 Victivallis vadensis
GCAAAAAAAAAACGGCAGGAATTTCTTCCTGCCGTCTGAATTTCAAATATCAGGCCAGTTTATTTCTTCTTAGCCATGAACTTGATGAGATCGACAACTCTGTTCGAGTAGCCCCACTCATTGTCATACCACGAAACGACCTTGAAGAATCTCTTCTCGCCCTTGAGATTGTTCTCCAGGGTGGCCTTGGAATCAAAGATCGATGAACGGGCGTCGTGGATGAAGTCGGTGGAAACAAGTTCCTCATCGGCATATCCGAGAATGTCCTTGAGATATGTCTCTGAAGCCTTTTTCATGAGAGCTGCTATTTCCTCGATGCTTGTATCACGGGCTGCTGTGAAGGTGAGGTCGACAACCGAGACGTCGGGTGTCGGAACTCTGAAAGCCATACCTGTGAGTTTCCCCTTTGTCGAGGGAAGAACTTCTCCGACTGCCTTTGCCGCTCCGGTTGACGAAGGAATTATATTGCATGCCGCTGCGCGGCCACCTCTCCAGTCCTTCTTTGAGGGACCGTCAACCGTCTTCTGTGTCGCGGTATATGCGTGAATGGTCGTCATAAGGCCTTTTTCGATGCCGATACCTTCCTTCAGGAGGACATGTACAACAGGAGCGAGGCAGTTAGTTGTGCAGGATGCGTTCGAGACGATATTGTGTTTCGCGGCATCATATTCGTTTTCATTCACGCCCATGACTATTGTCTTCACTTCGCCTTTCCCGGGGGCTGAAAGGATGACTTTCTTTGCGCCTGCGGCGAGGTGACCTTTTGCTTTTTCCGAATCCGTGAAAAGACCGGTGGATTCGAGGACATATTCGACGCCGAGCTCTTTCCATGGGAGCTGGTCAGGTGTCTTTGTCGCCATGACGCACTTGATCTTGTTGCCGTTCACAATGATTATGTCGTCTTCCTCTTTGGAAGCGTCGCTTTTGCATGTTTCGACCTTGTGCTTGAATTTGCCTTGGACTGAATCGTACTTCATCTGGTAGGCGAAGTATTTCGCATCAGTTGAAACATCAACAACAGCAACTACGTCAATTTCCTTTCCGAGGAGCCCCTGATCGCAGATCGCCTGGAAAGCCATTCTTCCGATTCTTCCGAATCCGTTTATTCCGACTTTTACAGCCATTTTATCATCCTTCCTTTAACTTGAATTTACATTGACTTTTCTACACGTACTGAATCAAATAAAGATTTCAACATTCTTGCTTTTCTTCTCAGATTCTATTTTTTCCTGGATGATCTGGGAAGTTTTCTGTTTTTTCAGACCATCGGTAAGAAAGCCTTTGACCTCTTTGAAAGGCATAATTCCGGCATCATTTTTCTCGGTGGTCTTGATTATGTGGTATCCGAATTCTGTTTCAACGACATCGCTCATTTCGCCAGGCTTGAGGGAGAATGCCGATTTTTCGAATGAAGGTGTCATCTGTCCTTTTCCAAAGACGCCAAGATCCCCGCCCTTTTCCTTGCTGGGGCATGCGCTGTTCTCAGCTGCGAGTTTCGCAAAGTCTTCTCCAGCTTTCAATTTGGCGAGAATATCCTGGGCTTTCTTGAGGGATAGCCTGTTCAGTTCATCTGTGGCGCTCTTTTTCTGTTCGTCGGTCATGCCTTTGGCCTTTTCAGGGTCTAAATCATCAAATTTTACAAGTATGTGTGAGGCCCTGACTGTTTCAGGTTTCTTGAAACGTTCCGGGTTTTCATTGTAGAACTTCTCGGCATCCTCATCGGAAACCTTTACGTTTACGGCAAGTTTGTCCTCGATCCATTTCTGAATTGCAAGGCCAACTGCGATTCTTCCTTTGATGGCTTCGGTGGTCATCCCCTGTTTCGCAAGTGTTTCCGCAAGCTGTTCAGGAGGAACCTGAGCTGTGATTTTTTTGAATTCCTCTTCGGCCTTGACGGGATCCGGATTATATCCGTCGGCTTCCGCAAGCTTGAGAAGGAGTTTGGTGGCGACCATGTCGTTAACTCTCTTCTTGACTTCTGTTTTCCACATTTCCGCCGGGATTGTGCCGAGCTGTCCGTTTTCTTTCATCATTGAGATGACAGGCTTGAATTCGACAAGGATATCAGCCTTTGTGATTTTTTCGTCACCAATTTTTGCGACAAGATCCGGGACGAACGCAAGCGGGTCTGCATTTTCGTTTGCGGCAGTCTCTTCAGCAGTGGGCTTTGCTTCTGCCGTTTTGATGAATGCTTCTGGTTTTGAAGCGGTCGCAGGTGCCACCTTGTCAGAGGTTACGGCCACGGGCGGCACAGTTTTGTCATCTGTTTTTGTACAGCCGTATGAGGCGCAGAGCAGCGCTAACACGGACATCAGGCATAATTCTTTCTTCATTATTTCCTACCTTTTTTTATTTAAACCAGTTAAAAACACAATCTGGACAATATAGACAGCTTATAAACGGTTTTGTTCCATTATCAGGGGAATGTTTTAATGGCCGGAAGCAACATTGCTGGCTTCTGGCAGAGTCAGTTCTTCACCTATGCGGACCAGTCTTGCACTGTTGAACAGGACGATTGTCGTGCTTACGGTATGAAGGACGGCGGCTATGATCGGAGGCAGCATCCCGAAAACCGAAAGGCTGATTCCCCCGACGATGAAAACGAATCCTATCAATAAATTCTGATTGATTATTTTTCCGGACTGTTTTGACAGCACTATCAGGAGCGGTATCCTGCGCAGATCATTTGTCATCAGCGCGATGGAGGCGCTGTTGATTGCAATGTCGCTTCCGATTGCGCCCATCGCGATTCCGAGGTCGCCTGCGGCCAGGGCGGGGGCATCGTTTATCCCGTCTCCGACTACTGCGACGGTGTAACTGCGTTTCACTTCTTTAACATACGCAACTTTGTCATCGGGAAGACATTCAGACCTGACGTTTTCGATGCCGAGTTCTTTGGACACAAGATCCGCCACTGATTTGCGGTCGCCTGTAACCATGGAGCAGTGTTTGACTCCTGCAGCCCTTAGTAACGTTATGGTTTCGGCTGCGTTCTGCCTTACCGTATCCCTGAACCCTATCCAGCCCAGGGCCTTTCCGTCAAGGGCGACATAAACAATACTCATTGCACCTCCCGTGTTTTCATCGGGAATCTCGAGAGATGCAAGATCTATGTTCTGTGATTTGAGCCATTCGGCTCTTCCGATTATCGCTTTTTTGCCGTTCAGGAGAGCTTCCACCCCTTTTCCATGAACTTCCCCGAATCTGTCGGACTCGGTCAGAGAGACCTGTGCATCATTTGCAAGGTTTTGAAGGGCTATTGCCGTTGGGTGATTGCTGTGGCTTTCCAGTGATGCGGCAACTTGCAGGAGATCTGCAGGCTCTATTCCGGGGGCGGGGGAGAGACGCGCGACTGAAAGAGTTCCCTCGGTCAGTGTTCCTGTTTTGTCAAATATGACGGCCCTTACCTTGGAAGCAAGTTCCAGATAGGATACATTTTTTATAAGGATGCCGAGGCGGGCGGCGGCGGCAAGTGCCGCTATGACTGCGGAAGGTGCTCCGAGAACAAGGGCGCATGGGCATGATGCGACAAGGACGGAAATGACATTTCTCATATCGCCACCGGAGAACCACCATGTCAGTCCTGCGATCATGAGTATGGTGGGAGTGTAATAGCCGGCGTAACGGTCAATTACCTTGACGATGGGCGGTTTGCTGGTTTCAGCCGCAAGAATCATATCCTTGACTTTTCCAAGGGTCGTATCTTTCCCGACCTTTGTAACGTTGATGTCAATGACTCCTGTGAGGTTCTGTGTTCCGGCGAAAACATCGTCGCCCATATCCTTGTCCACCGGGAGAGATTCACCGGTTATGGATGCCTGGTTGACGGTGCTTGTCCCTTTTGCAATTGTTCCGTCTACAGGGAAGTTTTCACCGGGACGGATACGGATTATATCCCCGATCAGGAGAGAAAGGACATCCACGTCAGTTTCCTGTCCTTCAATGATTTTTCTGGCGGATCTGGGTGTCAGCTTGATTAATTCCTCGATTGAACGCTGGGCTCCGCTGGCCGTCCTCGATTCAATGATGATTGCAATGAGCAGGAAGAAACAGATTATGCCCGCCGTCCTGAAATCGCTTCCGGCGAGTGCGGCGAGTACTGCAAGAGCGACAAGTTCATTCATGTAAACCTTGCCTTTTGCAAGGTCTTTGAATGCGACTATGAAGATAGGCAGAGCCAGAATGACAGCTCCGACAATGGCGCTGATCTCGGCCGTGAAAATCTGATCGGGCTGAACCCATTCCAGGATGTATGAGTTAAGCGTGAAGAAACCGCCGATAAGGGCAAAGCTGAGGCGTCCGAGACTTCGGTTATGCCCGACCCCGACTGTCTCATGTTCATTATGATGACCGCCACAGCCGCAAATTTCGCTGTGGGCGTCAAAAACCTTTTTCTCGGAGGTTATGTCAGGCATATTTTATTATTCCTTCTGCTTCTTTTCATTTTTCTGATATTTGGGTTCAGGATTGAGCATTATCCTGACCTCATGGCTACCGTCCGCACTTTCGGGAAGAATATATTTCTCCTTTACACTCTCAAGCAGATTTGAAATAGTGTCAGAATACAGGGATATGAGAACGGTCTTCGGATTCTTTTTATATTCTTCGAGGATTTTTTTGAAATAAATCTGTTCCGCCTCGATGTTGGAGACAATCTCAATCCTGTAAACCTTTGCGTCGGCCACTATTCTTGAAGCATCGGATTCCGCTTCCCCCTCGACCGTCACCGCATATGCCCGGGCATTCTGTTTCTCCGTCGCACTTTGCTGCTCAGCCTCAATGACTTCTTGGAATGCCGGGACTGTATTCAATGGAGCGGTTTTGCTCTTGAGATTGACGTTTTCAACTTTTACACCGATATCCCACCTGTCTATCGATTTTTCCAAAGCCTTTTTCACGTAGTCCATGTAATCAAAGGATTTCTTGTAAAGGGCGGAATCCACTTGCTGAGTTGCGGTGATTTTTATGACTTCGTCTTCCAGAAGCGACTGGATGAGAGTCCTCGGACCGCGTGTTCCGATAATTTTGCCAGTTTCAGGGTTGACAAGCATTTCATCTGGTCGCACAGGGTCGGGGGGGCATATGCATTTGAGGAAATATTTCATGGGATCTGTAATTGTGTATATCAGCTCCCATTCCGTGTGGATAATGTTTGCGTCCCCGGTCAGGAGATAGCCGTCTTTTCCGGGGGCAAGCGTATTGTTGCCTGCCGGAGCTTCATTTTTTATCGCCTTTACATCCGCCTTGTGCCAGTAGGTTGACAATGTGATTGTCTGTTTGCTCACAGGGATTCTGATAATCTTGCTTACCGGATAGGGGAACGTCCAGTGCCAGCCTTCCTTGTACAGCGGTCCGACTTTTCCGAAATGTTCGACAATTATGTTCTCCTGCGGGTTGACAGTGAAATATCCCCCGAAAGTGAAATACCAGACTATCATGAACGCGATTGTGCATGACAGGATTACAAAGGCGATGTGCAGTCCTTTTGTCAGCGCATTTATCCCTGCGCTGAAATGACTGTTCTGCTCATCTGCGGGATTATTTTGTTTATCTGGTTCCGGCATAATTCAAATCTTCCGGGATGTTATTTTTTGGGTTCTTTTTTTTCTTCGGATTTGAGATTCTGGTCAAGTTTCAGCAAATCGAAGGGTGCGTAATTGGTATTTAAAATAAGTGTTGTCCGGCTTGGAAGTATCTTGCGCATGGATTCGAGTTTTCTCAGGAATATCGCAAGTTCGGGTTCTTCTTTGAATACCGAATAATATGAGGCGGCTTTTGCATCGCCTTCGGCTTTTATCTGTTTCGCCTGGGCTTCGGCATCGGCAAGTTTCAACTTGCGGGTGTTGTCCGCCTGGTTCTTCATCGTCTGCGCTTCCCTTTTTCCGTCGGCGCGATATTGTTCGGCGACGACATTCCGTTCAGCTTTCATGCGGTTGAAAACATTCTCGGTGTTCTTTTCAGGAAGTCCGAGTGTTTTTATGCCGACATATTCGACCTCAATCCCATATTGTCCGAGAACGGTGGGGGCAATGGATTTTTTCATTTCCTGTTCTATTTCATCGAGTTTCATTTTTGCAGGATCTGTGCTGACAAGTTCGTCAAACTTGTATTTTCCAAAGACCCCGGTCTTTACAGTTCTCATCTGGCTGTTGAGCTTATCTTCCGCCTGTGGAATTCCGCCTAAGCTCCTGAAGAGTTTCTGCGGGTCGGAGACCTTGTAGACCACGAATATTTCAACGATTACGGGCTGTCCGTCGGCAGTATTGGTCTCCTCTATTTTGCCGGTGTTCCCGTCAAAACAGTGATACCGGTTGTCAAACCTGTGGATTTGCTGTACGGGATAAGGCCAGCAGAAGTGAAGCCCTGCATCTTTGACCCCGGAGATTTTTCCGAAAGTCGTTACGACGACTGTTTCTGTGGATTTCACTTGGAATGTGAAAATCACCAGGAGAAAGACCAAGGACACCACAAGTCCAAGAAGAAGTGTTGGCCAGTGTTTGAACATCATATTTGAACCATTTGCTTGAGCCATTATAATTTTTCCTCCAGATTACATTATTTCTGTTGTTCGCCCGTTTCGCCAAGTCCCACGTCTATAAGGTCAAGACGCGCCTTTTCCTCAAAATTGAATATGTAGACGTTTTTCGTGTCGGAATCTCCTATCACGATTTTCCGTATCTCGTTGCAATCTTTTTCAAAGAAATCCAGATATGTCCTCAGTTTGTACATTTCCGGCATTATTCTGTATGCGTCAAGCTGTTTCCTGAAACGCATCATTTCGGCTTCAGACAGTTTGATGGAATTATCCCTTGACGTTTCGGCATCGGCAATTATTTTTGAAGCTTCGGCCTCGGCATAAGGCAGGATTTTATTTTCATATGCCTTCGCATTGAGTATCATCGCCTCTTTTTCCTGTCTGGCGCTGGCAACTTCCTCAAATGCCGGCGCAACCTTGTCGACAGGGGGATGGACATCGTGGAGATTCAAGGAAACTATCTCGATGCCGAGTTTTAAATTGTCGGCGGAATCCTGAATCCGTGTAGTCAGAAGGGATACAGCCCTGCCTCTTTCAGTTGACATCATCTTCAGGATGTCTACGCTTGCCAGATATTTGCTGATCTCCCTTTCGGAGATGGATTTGAGGAAGAGGGGGATATTGTAGTTCCGGAACGCGAAATCAAGCACCTGATTTTCCTTCGCCCTGTATTGGATGTTGAAAGTTGCCGACATGTATGATACGGGATTTTCCTTGTCTGTCAGTTTTTTTTCTGCGGCAACGATAAACTTCGTCTCAGTCCCGTAATGTTCGACCGTCCAAAGCACGACCTCAGGCGTTTTGGTTTCGCCTTTTTCGTTTGCGAGATTGGCGCCCACCGTTATTTCGACTATTTTTTTCACAGGCACCCTGGTCATTTTGCCGAAAGGCCACGGAAGTTTCGGATATATGCCCTCGCTTAGCGGTTTTGTATCGATTATTTTTCCGAAATTCTCGCGTATGCCTGCTTCCCCTGGGCCTACCTCCGATATGCAAGTGAAGAGCCAGAAGGCAAGAAGCCACAGCAATATGAGGGGGATTATGGATTTTTCGAAGAATAGGTATATCCATGTCCTTGAAACCTTGAATCCGAATTGATAGTCAAGGGTGTCCGCTACGTTTCTGATGAAGCCGCCCGGCTCGGTGAAAAGGGAGAGGACGCGACTTTCAAAAACAGGTCTTTCCTCGGCGGAAGTCCTTGGTCGATAGAATTCGACGATGAAATTAAACAGGAGTTCGATTCCAAGTATGACAATTGCCGTAAAAATCATCTTGCTTATGGCAATGTCCCACATAGGCTTGTCGAATCTGTGCATGAATATGGCAAATGTGGCCATCATTCCAAGGACAGCGGATAAAATGAGCCAGCCACCAAGCGGCCTGAGCCAGCGGAAATTCTTTTCCCTTGACTGTCCGACGCAGAAGATTCCAGCAAAAATGCTTATGATTGCAATCAATGCGGAAATGAATGCCGCCTGGGAAGGTTTGATTGGAACGGGAATGTCAATCCTTGCGAGCCAGGATATTTTGAAGGAAAAAAGAATTACGGCAATCAAGATGAAATTGAGCAGGGCTATTATATAAGGAGAATATTTTTTGTAATTTCCGAGCGTCCTTGATGCCGAGAAAAGCACATCTTCCCCTGTTTCAAGCGCTTTTTTCTCCTTGCGTTTCTCAAGCAGATTCCTGTCTTCCTCCTCTGCGGCGGCTTTTGTGCTCAGAAAACCCAGAATGCATGTGTTGATGGCAAGAACCAGGGAAATTAGAGAAGGAATGATGAGAAGGGAAAAGGAATCAGACCCCATCCATGGTGTAATTACCCCGATCCATAGTATGGAAATTGTGGAAAAGGCGCAGTACATCCCTACGACTAGGGAAATAGTCCCCAATTCCCTAGATTCGTCAATTTTCAACTGAATTTCTTTTTCCATCTTCATTTTATGAAAAAGCATCCTCGTTAAGAATCCCGTGCCACTTATAAGGAAAACGGGACGATATGACCTAGCCGAAGAACATGTAAAATAATTTCAAAAGTATGAATATAATATGGAGCATTGATAAATCAAACGCATAAAGCAGGTTTATTTTCAGAAAAAAATGAAAACTAAATGGATTTGCAAATCGGTGTTCCTTAAAATATATTGGGTGTTCGGTGAAAATGTTGCAATTCCGGGGTTCTGAAATAATGTGGAATATTTTTGGCGCAAATAAAAAAGACGTTGACTCTTCCGCATTTACCGATGCGACCCCCAGTATTGATCTGCTGAACGGGAATTGTCTTGAGTGCGGTTCTTGCCACGCTGTTTTATGCCTGATGAATTTTACCCCCCTGTCCCTGGAGAAATGCCCCCAGTGCGGATCCCCGATATTTATCCCATACCATGTCAAGGACTACTGGCTTTACCGGCCGCTCGGAGGAGGTGGCATGGGCATTGTCTATAAGGCGGTGCATCACAGTCATCCCGATATGGAGTTCGCCGTGAAGATCTTGCCTAGGGATAAGAAAAATGATCCTCGGTTGATTGAGGCCCTCCTAAGGGAGGCGGGCATAGGCAAGGCATTCGGCAAACATCCCCATCTTACGCCTGTCGCTGATTACGGCAGTTCCGGGGATGAATATTTCAGCGCCATGGATTTCTGTGAGGGCAGAAGGCTGGACCAGATTATTTCGCTGGAGCCGATTTCACAGGAATATGTGCTTTTATGGGCCTTGCAGATCCTTTCAGCCGAACAGAAAATGTACGATTGCGGCTACCTTTACAGGGACCTTAAACCTCAGAATCTGTTGATTGACAAAGATGGGAACGTCCATGTAATAGATTATGGGCTCTGCGTAAAAATTGAGGAGGCCACTAATGAAGGCGTTGAAACCGTAGACGGTTCCCCCCTCTATATGCCTCCGGAGAGAATCTGTGGCATGCCGGAAAATATGAGCAGTGAGATCTACAGCCTTGGAATGGTGATGTTCCATGCTCTTGCCAGGAAAACTTACTACACCGCAACGGGAGCCTTTGAGGTGTCAAGGAAACATGTCAACAGTCTGCGGATGGCTAATGTTTTAAACCGTATGCCCGGCACTGCGGATCCGAGGATCGCCGACATTCTGGACAATATGATTGCCCGGGCTCCTGCAGAACGCTATCAGACCTATAGGGAGGCGGCGGTGGCGATCAAAGACGTCTACAATTCCATCGGGGAGTAGCCCCTACGGAAAATTATAGCAAATATTTGGGGGTTCCTTCTCATTTTAAGTGGGTAAATTTTTCGAATATCCAATATCCAACACGGAACACCCAATGTCCAAGTGAAGATATTTCTATCGCTTCTTATTTCTTTTTCGCAGTTCTATGGCTTTAAGCGCATGAAAAATAAAGACACGCTAAAGTTTACCCGCCGCTGGCGGCGCTTAAGGTTTATGCGCCTATGGCGTGCGACCAGGGCTGTGAACTCCAACTTAATTTCCTCTTACCGATTACTGATAACTGGTCGCTGGTCGCTGGTCGTTGGCTATTGGATATTCATGCCTTTTGGCTTGCGGGCGTAACCCCATCGGGATATCCGCTTACGCGAAGGTCGTTTCCCATTTTTACAATACATATGTTTCGAAGATTGAAAGCTTCCGCAAGGCTTGAAGGATTTTTCCCGCCCACAACGGTGCGGCTGTTCCGGCCGCCGAGAATTTTCAGGGCGATATGGAATTCGATTTTATCGGTGATCCCTGATTCCAGCAGGGAAGCGGCGAGCTCGCCCCCGCCTTCGGCAAGCACCGAGACGACTCCTTCATCTCCAAGACGTTTCAATTCTTTTAGCCAGTCCCGCCTACACGAGGCTTTTATTATTTCAGGTTTTTCCCCTCGGCTGAGGAGTTTTAAAGCATCTTTAGCAGTAAGGCTTCTGGAAACAATCAGACGGCGGGGCTGTTTTATTTTGCGAAACTCGCGGACAGACAATGATGGCTTGTCTGTTCTTGCTGTTTCAGCACCGATCATTATCGCATCAGCCCATTGCCTTAGTTTCTGGACCCGTAACCGCGCGGCGGGCCCCGTTATCCATTTTGATTTACCGTCCCGTGTTGCAATCTTCCCGTCAAGAGTCATCGCCATTTTCAAAAGGATAAAAGGCCTGCCGGTTGTTATCCAGTGAAAGAAGGCTTCGTTAAGTTCAATGCATTCCTTCTCCTTTATCCCGACAGTCACCGCTATTCCCGCTTTTTTAAGGATGTCCACTCCTTTTCCAGCGTGTCGGGGATTGGGATCAAGGCATCCGACGACGACTCTTTTTATGCCGGCCGCCATGATTGCATCTGTGCAGGGAGGGGTTTTTCCAAAAGTGCAGCACGGCTCCAGCGTGACATAAAGAGTGGAGCTCGCAAGCTTTCCCTTTGAGGAACTTATAGCATTGATTTCAGCGTGGCCCTCTCCTGCTTTCCTGTGATATCCTTTGCCCATGATTCTGCCGTTTTTCACGATAACAGCACCGACCATCGGATTTGGGGAGGTCTGTCCCCAGGCGAGTTTCGCCAGTGAAATGGCAATGGACATGTATTTTGAGTCGGAATTCATATTCATGTTTTATTTTCTTCTCGGGTCGAATGAATAAAGGCCGGTGGTTATTGTCCAGGCGTCATCCATCGGCATCTTTTTGTTTTCATGGTCTTTCCCCCATGAGTCGGAATATATGATCTCGTTTTTCTCCCTGTTATACCCGGAAATTATGCGCATATGACCCCCTGCCGCCTGAGGGAGCCCCTTCTCCTTTACCACTCCGAGCATCACACTCCATGCGAGTGGGATGCCCAAGTCGACATGTTTAACGATATCGCCCTGGAAATTTTTAAATCCGCTTTTATCTTTTTCGCATTTTGTCTTTTTCAACAGTTCGGGATCCATGTCGTTGTAAATTCCGCCGACATCAATGCTGTTGCCGAATGTTATCTGTTTTTTGCCGGTTTTCTTTGCAAGCTTGTTGTAATCACCCAGCATCCCTATGAATGACTGAATCTTGATTTCATCATGGGTCCTCACCAGCACTCCGAATTTGGACTGGACTTTTTTCAGCATGTCGAGCATTTCCTCGGAACTGGTACCTTTTGTGGCTGAGGAGTTTGCAAGCTGGGCAAGCATGTTCTGGTCGACATCCGTCCCATAATATTTGAGGATACGTTCGGCTGTCGCCACGGCGCAGTAACCCTTATCCCCCTGGTCAACCATGGGAATGTTTTCAATGTAAACAAATCCGTCCGCATCCTTCCTTACATTCTGTTTGATGTCTACAGCGGAAGCAATATCCGCTTTTTTTAGAGATGAAACCGTTTTTCTGGGGTCGCTTTTCGGATCGAATTTACTTAAGATTATTTTGATATATTCAGCCCTGAACTTTATCTTTTTGTCTCTTCCCCTGGGATCTTCAAGATCCTGGGCCTTGATGCGCTCGCTTGCGCTCCACCTGAGTTCAACGGCAATGCTGCTGTTCTTAACCCAGACTTTCCTTTCAAGATACATCCCCGTTTTAAGTCTTTCTTTTGGGATGGCAACCCCTTTGTCCATGCTCCATCCGTCTAACTTGCCAATGGTTTCATCAACTGCTGCCTGAAAAGTTTTTTCATCGCCTGTTTCCCCGGAATCGCCGCGGTTATAGGTCAAAACTTCAATCTGGCTGACCTTCCCCCCTTCAAACCTGATAATAGTCTCCCAGGATTTCATGCCGAGGAATGTCATGCCCGGACTGTTGCTGTATCCCGGATATCTGACCTCGTTCTTCTTGTCGGAGAGCCACTTGAAATATATTTCATTGTTTCTGTCAAGAAAATTATCGGAGGAGATGTCCCACAGTTTTTCATTGTCAGCAAAGGTTTCAAGTTTGGAAAAATCAGCAGAATATGAATGAATGCACAAAGTGAAAATCAACAAAACCGGGACAATCAGCTTATTCATTGAAAACTCCTGTTTCCGTTCATTCGCACAACATTCATGGCTCCGAGCATTCTGCTCTGGGCGGAATCTTCAGGACTATTTTGCATGTGAAAAGAGTGCGTCTGCAAACATCTCAGGATCGAAAGGTTGCAGGTCTTCCGGGTTTTCCCCGAGCCCCACAAAAATCACAGGCAGGTTGAACTCCTCCTGGATTGCGACAACGATTCCTCCCTTGCCCGTCCCGTCGAGTTTTGTCAGAATCAGTCCCGTCACGCCGGATGTGTTGAGAAATTCCTTTGCCTGCATGAGGCCGTTGGTGCCTATGCTCGCGTCGATTGTCAGCCATACCGCATGAGGTGCTTCAGGATATACTTTTGTGATTACGCGCTTCATCTTGGCCAGTTCGTCCATCAGGCCTTTTTTCGTATGCTGACGGCCCGCCGTGTCAATTATGATGAAATCATATTTTTTTGCAAGTGCTGACTGGACGGCGTCAAAAGCGACGGACGACGGATCCGCGCCCGGATTTGATGCGACAACGGGGCAGTCAGTTTTTTTGCCCCATAGCTTCAACTGTTCAACAGCGGCGGCCCTGAACGTGTCGCATGCGGAGAGCATGACGGTTTTTCCGTCATTTTTCCAGAGATATGCAAGCTTGCCAGCAGTGGTGGTCTTGCCACTGCCGTTCACTCCCACAATGAGAATCACGGACAGTGCGCCTGGCTTAAAGGTGACTTCAATTCTGTTTTTGTTCAGTATTGCAATAATATCAGTTCTGGCGATATCCATTATGTCGTCGGAAGTCTTTATGACACCCCGTTCATATCGATCCTTTATGTCGGTCACTATTCTTGTGCTTGCAGACACTCCGAAATCCGCGCTTATCAGCGTGGATTTAAGTTTTTCATAGGTTTCCGCATCCCACGCGGACGTTCCCGAGAAAATGACTCCTATTGAACGGGACAGTGATGTTGCGGTTTTCTGCAGGCCGCGCTGAAATACTGAAAAAATTGATTTCATTTGACTTTCATAGCCTCTCTGGCCGGTCTGGCGAGACTGTCTTTTATCCCGTTCAGGATGCCGTTGATAAAAGAGCCGGATTCCTCCCCGCCAAAAGATTTTGCGATCTCAACCGCCTCATTTATGCTGACAACCGGCGGAATTTCCGGACAGAAAAGCATTTCGTATGTCGCTATTCTCATGATGTTCCTGTCAACAATGGCCATCCTGTCTATTTTCCATTTCTTTGCGAATGTCTCGATGCTGGAATCAATGTCCGATTTTTTATCGATGGAACCCCTTATGAGTTTTTCCGCGAATTCCCTGCTCTTCCTGAGAAGCCTGTTGCTGGGATATAGCCCGGACTCTTCAAGCTGGAGCCAGAAATGTCCGAGCTTCGCGTCGTCGAATTCATCGTACAGGTCAAATTGAAAAAGGAATTGCATCGCAAATTCGCGGCCAAGACGCCTTGGATCCGGTTCTTTGGATGAACTTGAGTTTTTATTTGGAAAATCCATTTACACCCACCTGATTTATTTCCCGGGCATCGCCCGTATTAGGTTTACCATTTCTATTGCGGTTTTAGCGGCGTCAGAGCCTTTGTTCCCGGCTTTTGTGCCACTTCTTTCAATCGCCTGTTCAATGTCGTTTGCGCTTATGACGCCGTTGATTACAGGGATGCCTGAATTAAGGGAGAGCTGCGCCATGCATTTTGACACTTCGGAGCCGATAAGGGACGCATGGGGAGTCGCTCCCTGGATTACAACGCCCAGCGCTATCACGGCATCATATTTTTTTGTGGAGAGGAACTTCTGCACCGCTATTGGGATTTCATACGAACCCGGCACCCATGCAATGTCTATGTCTTCCGTTTTTCCGCCGTGCCTTACAATCGCGTCAACAGCCCCTTCAAGCAGTTTGCTCACGAAAAACTCATTGAATCTTGCGCATGTGATTGCAATGCGGATACCCTTCGCATCAAGCGTGCCCTCGTAAACATTCTTAACTTGCTTGTTCATGAAATTCTCCTTTCAATTTTAAGTTAAATCATGTTGTCGGTCGTCGGTCGTCGGTCGTCGGTCGTCAGTCGTCAGTCACTCGGTCACTCGGTCACTGGTCACTGGTCACTGGTCACTGGCCACTTGTCCACTCGGTCACCTTCTTAAATAAGATGCCCCATTTTCTTTTTTTTAGTTGACAGGTATTTTTCATTATGCCTGTGCGGTTTTATGATAATTGGAATCCTTGATTTGATCTTTATCCCGTATCCGTTTATGCCGATTATCTTATGCGGATTGTTTGTGAGGAGGACAATGCTTTTTATCCCGAGGTCGAGAAGTATCTGGGCTCCGAGCCCGTATTCGCGGAGATCCGGCGGGAATCCGAGTTTTTCATTTGCCTCGACAGTGTCGCAACCCTCTTCCTGAAGGCGGTAGGCGTGGATTTTGTTTGCAAGCCCTATGCCGCGCCCCTCTTGGCGCATGTAGACAATTACGCCTGCGCCTTTTTCAACAATCAACTTCATTGCGTTTTCAAGCTGTTCGCCGCAGTCGCAGCGCTGTGAGTGGAAAACATCGCCGGTAAGGCATTCGCTGTGGACCCGGACAAGGACATCTTTTTTGCCCTCCACATTTCCGTGAACCAATGCAAGGTGCTCCATGTTGTCCAAGGCTGAACGATAAAGGTGAAGCTTGAACAGGCCGTGCCTTGTCGGAAGATTCACTGACTGTTCCCTGAAAATAAGGCGTTCGTGTTTCCTCCTGTATGCGATGATTTCGGAAATGCTGCACCATAGCAGATTGTGCTTTTTTCTGAATTTTTCAAGCTGCGGAAGGCGCGCCATTGAGCCGTCGTCATTCATGATTTCACATATGACGCCAGCCGGATAAAGCCCTGCGAGTTTCGCAAGATCAACTGTCGCCTCGGTGTGACCGGCCCTCTGGAGAACGCCGCCTGGGCGCGCAATAAGCGGAAAAATATGTCCGGGCACGACGAAATCGGATCGGACAGTTGCAGGATCGATGAGAGCTTCAATTGTTTTTGCACGGTCAAAAGCGGATATCCCGGTGCTGGTCCCATCCTTGGCGTCAATGCTGACAGTGAACGCGGTGTGAAAGGGATCTTTGCTGGGGGCCATTATGTCAAGTTCAAGTTTTTTCGCCCTCTCATCGGTAATCGGGGCGCAGATAAGGCCGCGTCCGTGCTTCGCCATGAAGTTGATGGCCTGCGGCGTCACTTTCGCGGCGGCAATGACAAGGTCCCCTTCATTCTCACGGTTTTCGTCATCCGTGACAATAATCATCTTTCCCTGACGGAAGGCCTTAATCACTTTTTCAATATTGTCGAATTCTATTTTCATAGGTGTAGATTTCATTATTCTTTTTAATTTTATTAACCCAAAAAAAAGCCCCGAAAAATATCGGGGCGTGAAAGTGCATATTGCACCATCTTCTTTCATCCAGACTTAACTGTCGGTTATGGAATCGCACCACATCAGTCCCGGTTTTGCGGGAGTCGCGGACTTTACCGCCGGTCAGGAATCATCCTCCATAATGAGGAATAACCTTGCCCCGAAGATTCTTAAAACAGTTTCAATTCAAAGAACTTATAAATCAATCAATATAGTGAATTTTTCTGTAGCCACAGCTTAATCGCAAAATATTGCATGGGACTATACTCATTTTTATGAAAATATCAATTGCTTATGGGGAAAATGCCG
>CAMCYE010000078.1 GCA_945883805.1 Victivallis vadensis
GAACAGTGTTATTTGCCGGGATTCACGCCGTGCACATCGTAGCTCGAAAACAGTAAAAATCAGAAACGGGGTATGTCGGAAAGTTATAATGTTGAACTCAAAATAATTTGAAATTCATCAAAATTTAGAATCTATGGGATGATAGTGAAACTTTTTTACATAGAAGGCAATAAACAAGGCGCTTCCTATGAGCTTGCACCGCCTGGTGCGAGTATCGGACGGGAGGCTGACAATGACATCATACTCGACTCCGAAGAGTCTTCCAGGTACAATTCCAAACTCGAATTCAAGGACGGTGAATGGTTCCTGAAGGATCTCGGGAGCACAAACGGGACAAAGCTCAATGACGTGAACATAAGCACCGAGGTCAGGCTCAGTGAAGGCGACAGGATAAAAATCGGCAATGAAGTCCTGCTTTTCAGAACTTCCCACAATGCTACAAACACCATTCCATACACTTCCCCCTCCCCCGCCCCAAGTTCCCCAGTACAGCTGAAACCTGAAGATATCCATCCTGAAAAACCAAAAGTCCCGGAGAAAACGCCGGACAGGGGCATTGCCGGAAAAATGGACTTCTTCGCAAAGAAGAAAGAAGACAAGGCGGATCACGGGCGCAAACACGCCAGCATGCTCTTTTACATCATTGTGGTGGGAATTGCCGTGCTCTTGGTTCTCGTATTCCTGCTTTTCGACAAGATCCAGAATGAAACCGCCAAAAACAGTAAACCGCAGACAGTTGTAAAATCAAATGCCACCCCGCTCATGGTCAACTATGAAAAACAGATATCGACCCCGGACAACATATTCAGATATGAACTGAAGATACGGGACAACACCATCACTGTGACAAGGGATGATCTGAAGCACCAGATAAGGTTCAGCAGGGAGAAAAAGGTTGACCGCGACCCTTTGCAGAAGCTTGAGCAGGAACTGAAGGAAACCGACTTCATGAACCTGGCGGAACAGCAGTCCGGTGTCGCCTCTGAAGGAACCGACGAATTGAAAACCCTGACGATTGCCTTCGGCAACAATCTCAACAGCATAAGGGTGAAAAACACGTTTGAACCCACGTCCTTCAAGGAGGCGGTGAATATTCTCGAGGATTTTTCAAAAAACATCCTCAGCATTCCCACCGTATCCCTCACCGCCGATGAAATGAAGGATAAGGCCGCAGAGGAATTCAGAAATGCCGAAATGCTCTTCAATAACCATCAGTCCAAAGATGAAAACCTGAGGGTTTCCATACAGAAATACGGCCTTGTAGTTGACTATCTCGAATGTTTCGAACCGAAACCGGACATGTATGACAAGGCGTATAAGCGCTCCCAAGAGGCGAAAAAAATACTTGATGACGAAATAAAATCGCTAACGAGCGATGCGGAACGGAACCTGCGTCTCTCGAAATACGAGGATGCCAAGGAGAACTACCAGAAGATAAAGTCGAAAATAGATCCGGAAAATCCCAAGTACGAGTTTGCAAGGAAGAAAATAATAGCCATTGAAAATCTGCTGAGGCAAAAAAAGAAAAAGTGAGCTGACATGGAAAAGACAATCAATATGATCGGAACAATAGCCTTCTGCCTTGCCCTCTTTCTCGCGGCCGGATGCGGCCCGAAGAAAATAGCCGATAACCGGGGTGAATTCTACATCACCAGCAAGCCGGATGCCGCTAAGATTATCATCAATAACAGGGAAATAGGACTGACCCCTAAAAGTGTCAGGATCCCGCCAGGAACCTATATAATGGAAGTGGTCAAACTGCATTATAAGTCCGACTGGCGGAAACTCGTCTCGAACACCGGGGACAAGAAGAACATTGAAATAGACCTCTCACCGATAACTTCATCCGTCCTGCTCGAATCTACGCCGGACGGTGCCATTGTCGAGGTCGAAGGCAATCTGGTCGGGCAGACTCCGAAAATCCTCCACGGGCAGACGACAGGGAAACACTCCGCAAGACTCAGCAAGCCCGGCTTCATAACTCAGGAAATAACATGGAACGTGGAAGACGCACGGCCACAGTCCGTGTCCGCAATCCTCTTTTCCAATATGGGTATCCTTGAAATCAGGAGCGTCCCGGACAATGCAAATGTCTTCCTTGACGGAAAGCCCCGCGGTAAAACTCCGTTCTCGGAGAAAATAGAACAGGGGGAACACAAGATACGCGTTGAACTGAAAGGATATAACTCTCACGAGGAGAATGTGGTCGTGATAAAGGAGGAGAAGAAGAGTATCTCGGTCACGCTTCAGCTTCTCCCTGGGAATCTCAATGTCACTACGAATCCGCCGGGCGCATCTGTCACCCTTAATGACCGGCCATATAAGAACAGCCCTGTTGAAATAAAAGATCTCCAGCCTGGAGACTACAAGCTGAAAGTTGAAAAAGAGGGATGCGATCCCATTGAAAAAAACATCAGGGTAACCGCAGGGGAAACCTCGGATGTACGGATCATCCTTGACAGCAACTGGGGGGGAATTGACCTTGTCGCAAATCCTCCCGGGGTGACAATTTATGTTGACGGGAAAAAACTCGGGGTTTCCGCAGAGGGTGAGGACAAACTGACCTCGAAAATATTTGAAATCAGGAATCTGTCCAGTCAGGAACACATGATAAGAATCGCGCACAAACGCGCAGTTCCTGCGGAAAAGGAAATCAAGGTGAAAGTGGAGAAAGGGCAAATCGCAAGGCCGAAACCCATAAACATGTGGATTGCGGACCGATATGTGAAATTGAAGAACGGCAGGGAAATGCGGGGCAAGATCCGGCAGGAAAACGCTCTTGAGATTATTCTTGAGCAACCTGATGGAGGCGGAATCATTGCCCAGCGCTATGGCCGGAATGAAATTGAAACAACAAGGGAACTAACAGAAAATGAATAGGATATTAAGCAGGAAACAACTCTCGGAGAATGTTTTCAGGATGCAGATTGAGGCGCCTCTGATCGCGTCGGAAAGACGTCCGGGGCAGTTCGTCATTCTTTCACTCAGCAATGAATACGCGGAGAGGATACCTCTCACCATTGCGGATGCGGATACTGAAAAAGGATCCATAACAATCATCTTCCAGGCAGTGGGGAAGACAACAAAGGATCTGGCAAAGCTGAATGCCGGAGACAAGATAGCAAATCTCGTCGGCCCGCTTGGAAGTCCGACGCATATTGAAAAATTCGGTACTGTCGTCTGCGTGGGTGGCGGAATCGGGGTCGCACCGATGTATCCCATCGCCCAGGGAATGAAAAAAGCCGGCAACAAACTGATTGTGATTATCGGCGCAAGGACGAAAAACCTCGTCATAATGGAAGATGAAATGCGTGCAATCGCCGATGAACTGGTCATCTGCACGGACGACGGTTCATACGGCAGGAAATCCCTTGTCACTGAACCGCTGAAGGAACTCTGCGAACGCAGCCCGAAGCCGGATCTGGCGGTCGCCATCGGGCCACCGGTCATGATGAAATTCTGCGCCGCCGCGACAAAACCCTATAATGTCCCGACAGTCGTCTCCCTCAACACCATCATGGTTGACGGTACTGGAATGTGCGGAGGATGCCGTGTGACCGTAGGCAAGGAAACAAAATTCGTATGCGTGGACGGCCCTGAATTCGACGGGCACCTCGTCGATTTCGACAATATGATAAAACGGCTCAATTCCTATAAGAAACAGGAGCACCACCTTGATGGCCATGAATGCAACCTTGATCAGCAAATCAGAAACGCCGGGAGCCGCAAATGAGCGCAGACACACACAAACACCACTCCGCCGAAGAACTTGCGAATCTCGCAAAGAAGGAACTTGACGCGGTAATTTCCAGGACAGAACCGCTTAAACCGAAGGACAGGATAGCCATACCCGCACAGGAAATGCCGACACAGGATCCCAACACAAGAAGGACAAACATGTCCGAGGTGGCGCTTGGATACGGCGTTGAACAGGCCAGGCTCGAAGCAATGCGCTGCCTCAAGTGCAAAAACGCCCTGTGCATGGACGGATGTCCTGTCAGGATTGACATCCCGGGATTCGTCGACGCCATCGCGCAGAATGATTTCCAGAAGGCGATCGACATAATCAAAAAAAACAGCCTGCTCCCCGCCGTCTGCGGACGCGTATGCCCGCAGGAGACCCAGTGCCAGGAAAAATGCACCGTCGGAAAATCACTGAAGGACGTTGAAAAATCAGTTTCAATCGGACGGCTCGAGAGATTCGTCTCCGACTGGGAGAGGGAGAGCGGAAAAATGAAGACGCCGGAAGTCAAGCCTGAAACCGGCAGAAAAGTCGCCGTCATAGGGAGCGGTCCGGCAGGCCTTGTCGTCGCGGCCGATGTCAGGAGGGAAGGACACGGCGTCACAATTTTCGAGGCCTTCCACAAACCGGGAGGAGTCATGGTTTACGGCATTCCGGAATTCCGCCTGCCGAAAAAAATAGTGCAGATGGAGATTGACACTCTCACCGCAATGGGGGTTGAAATCAGGACTAATTTCGTCGTCGGAAGAACCCGCAAACTGCAGGATCTCATAGACAGGGACGGATACAGCGCGGTTTTCATAGGCGCCGGTGCGGGACTTCCGAAATTCATGAACATCGAAGGCGAAAACCTGGTCGGTGTTTTTTCCGCAAATGAATATCTGACAAGGTCAAACCTGATGAAGGCATACGACAAGGGAAAGGCGCAGACGCCGATTTACGCTTCCAGAAAGGTTGCGGTTCTCGGCGGCGGGAATGTTGCCATGGATGCCGCAAGGACGGCCGTGAGGCTCGGCGCGGAAGAGGTCCATCTCATCTACAGGCGTACCGAAAAGGAAATGCCGGCACGGGTCGAGGAAGTCGGACACGCAAAAGAGGAGGGTGTCATTTTCCACATGCTTGAGAATGCGAAACGCATGCTCGGGGATGAATACGGATGCGTCACGCACATGGAATGCCTCCGCTATGAACTCGGTGAACCGGACAGTTCCGGCCGCCGGAAACCGGTTGAGATAAAGGGCAGTGAGTTCATGCGCGAATTCGACACCGTCATCGTCGCAATCGGCAACGATTCAAATCCCCTGATCAAGCAGACTACAAACGGTCTCAACACCACTAAATGGGGCAATATAATTGTCGACGAAACCCAGAAAACCTCGATAGACCGCGTGTTTGCAGGCGGCGACATTGTCCTAGGGGCTGCGACTGTGATTCTCGCGATGGGGGAAGGCAGACGCGCCGCGAGCTCAATCAACGAACTACTGGCAAATGAAAAATAATACGAAGTTGCAATCAAACAGCACGGCAACAGAGTGCCGTGGCTATCTGCCGCGGCGGACTGTAGCCGCGGCACTCTGTTGCCGTGTTCCTTCCCCAAAGAATGCAACTCGGTATAAGGTTCCAATTGAAATCAAGATGATACGCAAAGCCGTCCGTGCAAATATCATAACCCTCTACAAGGAAGCCGGCTGGTGGAAGTCCGCTTATTCAAAAGACTCCTCATTCATCGACTCCGTTGTAAAAAACACCTATTGCTTTGCCGGAGCTTTCCACAAGGATAAAATGATTGGGATGGGGCGCGGGATTTCAGACGGCTGCAGCGACGCCTATATCCAGGATGTGGTTGTCCTGAAAAAATACCGCGGACACGGCATCGGCGCCGCAATCATAGGAAAAATAGTGAATCATCTTCAATCAAACGGGATTGACTGGATTGCGCTTGTCGCAGAGCCAGGATCTGAGAAGTTCTATGGAAAACTCGGCTTCAGAAGAATGAAGAAACATATCCCGATGCTTCTGAAGTAACGTGGCCGCAAATTCATCAGTTTAATCCGCCGCAGGAAACCATGAAGCCAGGAACTGGTTCAGAGGGCCAGGAGCAAACGCCTCAGCCAAAAATTCAACGCCTTTCTGATCACCCCATGAATAATAGATTACCACCTTGTTTTCATATTCGCAGAGATCGGCGTCAGAATTATTGATATTTACCGCCCTGTTGATTATTCCTTTTTCCGCTAGGGGAAATTCAGACTTGAATAAATAATCAGCGGCGGAAAAATCGAGAAAAGGATTGAACGGACTCTGCTGCCACTGCCGCAAATCGACGGAGCGGACAAGATGCTGACGGAAGCCTTCTTCATAGCTCCCCTCCAGATATAGCATATAGTAATAATCGTCACAAAAACGGATGGTGGGACAAGCTGAATAGCGGTCTGGGGTAAACGGTGCAACCCCGGCACATTTCCGCCAGTTCTTCAAATCGTCCGATTCAGCGAAAAAAATTGTGAACGGGATACCAACCTCTTCCGCCGGTTTCCCCAGTTCATAGGCCAGGATAAAACGATCCCCCCGCCCCATGCATACGCTGGTATTATAGGCCGCCCAACGCGGGTCATGGAGAATCATTCGCGGTTCGCTCCAGTTGCAAAGATCCTCGGACTCAAACATGAAAATAGCGTCACCGCCCCAAGACTTCACCGCAAAAACATATACTTTATCCTGGTGGACAAATGCGCTCCCAAGATGATAGCCCTGTCCGAACGGGGAGGAAAAAACACCTGAGTCCACCGTAACAAACCGAAAATAGGAATCACCGGTTTTATTGGCTTTATAGCGCTGCCTGATATATTCAAACCGATAAAGTCGTTCCCGGAAAACCAAAGGAGTAGTTTCCACAATATCCAGATCAATAGTCCCAAGCTTGTGGATAAACGGCTTCATAAACATCATTTCTTTTCAATCGGCGGATGATAAACAAGCAAATGTGACATGGCATCGCCCTCTCCGATAAACAATTCGCCGTCAGCTCCGGTTATAAGCACGCCGGCTTTGTGCACCGTCCAAATTCGCGGCACCCTGGAACGCATCATCCCCAGATCCTTGGATTCATTTGTCTGGGGATTGAAACGGAATAGGTGCGTTAACTCATCAGGTCCGCCGGAAAGGCCCCATATCATACCGTCATTACCGCTGGTCAGACTGCATATCTGACTTTCGATTCCCGGCTTGCCCAAATTATACAGTTTCTCATTTTCAGGATCAAATCTGAATAAAAATCCATCGGCAAAAGTTCCGCCATATATAAAATTATCCGGCGATTTAATCAGGCAGGTTGCGTAATTCAAATATTCACGCCCATGACCGACCGGAATCTTCATCGACGTCATTCTGAACGCATCATTCCCGGGGTCGTACGCGATGATTTGCCCGTGAAGTCCGGAGAAATACACAATCCCGTCATCATAGAGCATTGCACGCGGGATATTGTTCTTTTTCACAATATATTCGGCAAAGATGGGTTTTAATGTTTTTTTCTGGCCGGCAATGTCATATATGTAAAAATCACCTTCGGTGGTAATCCCGTATATCCTATCGTATTCCGGATCATAGCACATGGCGAGAACCCCTTCCTGCGGCGCGATTGCCCCTAGATCATCAATGCGGGAAAAATCCCTGGACGGTGGCGTTCCCAACAAACTGAACTCGCCCTTGTCCGCATCATCCATCCCCATGAATCTCAAATTGTTGGCCGGCGCGTCATACTTGTACAGGTGGCCTTCAAATTTCTCCCGTTTCAAGCCCATGGTTCCCATATAAACCACACCGCGCTTATCCTTCACCATGCAGTGGCAACCCGCTGGAGTTGAGGACAAGATATTCAATGGTATCAGTTTTTTGGTAGAGGGTAAATAACAGAAGAAATGAGATTTTTCTCCGGATGTGGCGCCGAAAAGCACCTGTTCGCTTTTGCTCATTATGAGTGAACCGATTGCGCATTCATTACGCGGAATCAAAGGCACACGGCCTCGGCTGCCCAGTTCCTGCGCATAAAGATTGCCGCTATTGATGAATATTGAATTTTTATCTCTTGTCGGCAGGTAATAAGAGAATTCATAGGAGGCGTACGCAGTGGCGTTCTCCGACTTGAATTTATATTTCCCCATATGCTCCGGCATCGGTTTACTGATTCCGCCGGGATTAAAAATTATGATTTGCAACGGGGATTCTTTCGACGGCTGTTCAGCCGTAAAATAAATACTGCCGTCCAGCCCCGTACATGAAGCGACCGGGGTATTGATTTGAGAGAATCCATCCGCTTTCATCAACCCTTGACAAGTCTTTTCGCCGCTGTCAATATCAATGGCGACAATTGTCGAGCCGGGGATGCCGGAAGCATAATTTTTGGTGCCGACATAGATTTTATTATCCTTGCCGACAGTCATAGTACGGGGAAATGGTATATCAACAAGGTATTCATCCGGCCGGTCTTCGCCTGCAAGAGTGCCATAGTCGCGGATCTTTCCATACTTTCCGGCTGTGGGATCAAATTCAAAAACCCGTTGACTCAGCGCGGCGACACCATAAAGCTTTACTTTATCCGGCCCGGGAACAAAATGAAATACGCCGTTGCCGTCATCGCTTCTCCATGGCGCATTGGGGGTTTTAACCGGCAATTTGACAATGCTTCCATTTTTAGGGGAATAACGGAGGATGAACCCGAAACAGTCTGTGGTATAGACAAAACCGTCCGCGCTGTAACAAGGTCCCATAAAGTCGTATTGGGAAATACGCCCCAGGTCTCTCACTTCTCCGGTCTTCAGTTTGACTACGATGAAATGCGCCGTAAGAAAAGTGGTGAGATAAATCTCTTCAGCTTCAGGATTATATGTCATCCAGCGGCAACCGCATTTAGGAGCTATGACGCCAAAGTCCTTCAACGCCTTAGTGCCGGGGTCATACATAATCAGGCGGCTACCCTGAAATGAACGCATCGGGTCATTATAAACATGCCAGTAATGGTAAAAATCTTCATTGGCCGGCGGAGCGGTCATATGGGTGGCGGCAAAAACTTTGCCGTCATTGCCGATGCAAATCGAGGTGTGGATTTTTGAGTGCGGGTGACGCAGGCTGTCGGCCGGCTGTTTGATGATGTCGGCAAAGTCGGCAATGTCTTCAAAGCGGTCCCGGACAGGGTCATAACATATAAGTTGCCCGAATACGCCGGGAGAATCGAATTCAGCCGACAGTCCCAGATAAATTTTCCCATCTTTTCCGGTCGCCGCCGAATAAATGACATTATGTTTGGGTTTGCCCTCAATGACCCGGGAGGTTATCAAGTTCTGGTCAACGCTGTTTTCGATTGTCATTATTTATCCTTTCCTCCAACTGATTTTCACTTCTTGTTTTCTAACATACACCTTGGATGTCACCTTTGGTATATAACGTTATGATTTCATCGGTGACAGTATCCGAGTCGGAAAAGTTCATTATATATTCGGAGTTCTTCTTCTCCGCACCGGCACATATGCCTAAAAGTAACTGTGATGCCACCGGCAAACACCTGAAAGTTCCAAAATCAGAGGTTTTCAGGAAAAAGCGTTTAAGCACCGGACGGTCAACCGGGGTTCCTATCACCACTACCCCGCGTCCAGGATAAAGTTGCACCAGCCCCTCTTCCTGCAACAGATGGAAAATATTATGAACCGTACTTTTGGATATCTTAAGTTTTGCCCCCAGGGAACGAGCTGACGGCAGGTAGGAGCCCGGCTTAAATTTTCCGGACAAGATCTCCTCCCGCAGATAAGCTCGGAAGCCTTGCGCCTTCGACCTGATTATATTCATCATTTCCGCTCCCCGGCGATCAATTAGCCGAAATCACAGCCATAACAACTGCAAAACACAATGAATGTTTTTGTCTTCAACCAATTCCGAAATCAATATTTATGAATAGGCCTATTCTATTGCCGATGTCAAAAAAATCCACCTCGAAACATATAAATGGGAATTCTTAAGCCTAAACCCATTTGGAAAAGTGCAGGGAGGATGGAGGACGCATTGATATGTATTTCGCCATTCTCAAGTACGCTCCAAATATTGGACGCCCCTGAAAAACACAGGCAAGACTCCTTTGTCACCGTTAGGGCTGGGGGGCTGGCTTATCTTTGAAGAGGGCGTCAATCTGCGCCGTGAGATTTTCAGTGAAGTTCATTTCCTTCAGGACAATCTGTGCAATTCTCGGCGTGAGGAAACTCAACTCCTCTTCCTTGAGATTCTTGGCAGTATCGATGATCACGGGTATTTTCCTGATTTCCTCCGACTGGAGATCCTTCCATTCGAGAAATGCAAAACCGGTCTCCTTCGGCATCATGAGGTCAAGGACAATCGCGTCGGTAGCCCCGTTTTTCAAAAGATGATTTCTTCCATCCTCAGAGGAAAGGGCGACGCTGACGTCATATCCCTTCCGCATAAGAAGCATCTGCACCAGCCTGAGCAGGGAATATTCATCATCAATCACCAGCACCTTATATTTAGCCACGTCCTTGACTCCTTTCAAAACAAACCCGATCCTCACATAGTTTTTCATTTCAATAAATTCTGCTTTGAATTTATTGAAATGAAAAACTGTAGACTGAATATATCATAGGCTTTTTGGATTGAAAGCGCTTTGGAATTTGAAAATATCAAAATAAGACGTTTATTTCGAAATGCACGCTTCACATACAAAACACATGGGAGTCCTGACGATGAGATTATTCAACCTTACAGTTTTCGCCACTATTTTCACAGTTCTCGCCGCCGGTTGCGCTTCCCAAAAGAATCCCGCAATCGCAAAAATGCTCGACAGGAAGGAGATCAAAGTCGGCCTTGAATCCAATTTCAAACCCCTCGTTTTCAAGGAAGGCAAAAGTCTTAAGGGTATGGAGCCGGACCTCATGGCGAAAATCGGCAACATAACCGGCGCAAAGATGACAGTGACAGAAATGGCATGGAACGATTTGATCCCGGCGCTAGAGGCCGGAAAGATAGATATCATCATGTCCGGCATGACAATCACTGAGGAAAGAAAGAAAAAGGTGAATTTCAGCTATCCCTATATAAAAGTCGGACAGATGGCGATAATGAGGACAGCCAGCATAAAAGATTTCTCATCTGCCGACAAGGTAATGACTACAAATAAAAAGGTCGGCTTCATCAAGGGAACAACCGGTGACTTCTTCGTCAATGCGAAATGCGCAAAAGCTGAAAAGGTTCCGTTAGCCAAGACTTCGGACGGCATAAAAGCCCTTGCCGACGGCAAAATAGACGTCTTCATAATCGATGCGCCTGTCGTATGGGAGATGTCAAATCCCAAACTCACCCCGCTCCTCGAACCCCTTACTGAAGAATATCTCGCCTGGGCTGTCAGGAAAAACGACAAGGCCCTTCTTGATACGATGAACAAATGCCTTGAACAGATGAAGAAGGACGGCTCCCTTGATTCAATAGAGAAAAGATGGGTTCCGCAGCTCCTGCTGAATTAGGATAAATCATTAAAAAAGCACCTATGCTTTTTTAATGATTTACTGTTCGAATTCCGAATCGGGGACATCCACATTGATTTCGTAGTCGGTGAGAGTCATAAGTTCCATTTTTCCGTCGTTATTTATGTCCATCTCGGTTTCGGATGCAACCATGATTCCCTTGAGCAAAGCATATTTCTTTATTATGGCAATATACGGTTTCCCGTTTTTCAGCGTTATGATTTTCCGTGTGAGGTAATCGGTCTTGCTTATGTAAAGAACAATAGGTTCCAGATCTTCCATCTTCGGATGACAGAAGAGAATATAGCATTGCGACTCATAAACCTTCGCCTCCCCCGCGAACTCAACCCTGTCGAACACATCAAGTATTGTCCCCTTCGGCGAGGACATTTCATAAAGAAGTTTTATGCGTTCCAAATCCTTTCCGGCAATTTCAGTCTTTTTGCTGTTCCGGTCCGTCGACCAGCATGTTTTCCCGTCGCATACGATGCTCTGGATGACTTTTCCGTCAAGACGTGTAACAGTCTTTGACTTGTCAGGATTCTTGAAGGTGACCTCGAAGATTAAAGTTTTACCGTCAAAGGCGATATCCTGTTTGATAAAATACGAATGGCTTTTGCGGTAAATGCCATTAGGATCTACGGCGTTCACCATTTTTTCCGCGAGTTCTTTCAGCTGAATGTCGGGAACATAGCTTTTATCGGGAGTGGGCAGGATATTTTGAGAGACACAGCCTGCAAACAGCAGAACGGCAAAAAGCGGAATCAGAATATTTTTCATTGATGAAATCTCCTCAACTATTTTTATATGTTGTGAGGAAATATACCCCAGATTAAAATCATTTCCACTTTGATACTTTTCTGATTAGGGATGATGCGGATTCCTCGTCTTCTATTTCTGAGATTCTCAGCCATACCCCCTCGGGTTTCAAGTTTTCCATGATTGTATCGAGTTCATCCGGAAATACACCCAGTTGGATCCCCTTCCCGGCAGCCTGGCATTTCCTGTAAACATCCAGCCAGTCCGAAGCGCGTCCCCTGCCCGCACCGTAAACCCACTGAATGGCATTGAGCTCTTTTATCTGGAGAAGGGAGTCGAGATGTGTCAGTGCCTGCACCCCGTCAAGATGATAAATGCTTGCTTCCGCCATCCTGCATTCCCGGACAATGCCAGGAAGGAAAATGTCGTCGAACATCTGTTTTGAAATCATGCATGAGAAATCATTTGACGGCACATGCCAGCGTTTCGAGGAGACAATCCCCGGCCAGGAACATATGGCCTGACCGGCTCCCTGGAGCTTGTCCATATGGAAATTGAAAACTTCTTCGAAAACATCGTCGACGTATCCGCGAAGTTTCCTGACTCCCTCCGGATTGTCAATCATGTCCATGTTGAGGTTGAGCGGGTCACGGAATGCCGCAATCGCATCGCCGCCTGAATGTATGTCCGTATACCCGGTATAGAAAATCCCCCTGCCCTTTTCAAGCAGGGCATCCGTAATCTCAATTATTTTCTTCCAGTAGAAATTATCCTTTGAAAACCTGATTTTGGAAACGTCGCCCCAGTCATGGAGGTTCGGAATCCCCCAGCTGGTAGTTTCCGAATATTCCATCTCCATTCCAAAGAAGGCGCTGAAAACCTCCGGACCGAGATTTGGCCATGCAACCGGGAGAGCGTCTCCGCAATAAACTGTGTTTCCGGCATTGCATACCGCAGTGTCGGCAATCCGCTCCGGATCCGTCCAGCGTTCTCTTTCGCTTGAATAAGGCTTTTGAGTGGGCGATTTGACTTTTGCGTTCTTTTTCGGAAAGCTGATGTTCACAACCGGACGGTCTATTATTTCTCCCGCCCAGAAAGCGTCCTGTCTCTTTATTCTCATCTCCCAGTCGGAAATATTCTCGATCGGCATAATCCCATTCATTATTATCTCCTTTGGCTTCGTGCAGAAACAACTTTTACACGACTCATTTATGGTATTTGTTGCTTACATTGATTATATTATAATTTAATTTCTATTTAATCAATATCGTTTTTGATGCATTCATATCTAACATGATGCAAATGCGGCAAGATATATGGGAACATCCTAAATTTTTCCCTGCGGGAAAATGCGCCCCTGCCGCGTTGCAGGACGGTTGCGAAAAAGTATGGCGTTTTCGATGAAAACGCCTCTTGAGCCAGTTTCATCGAAACTGGCATACTTAAAAATATTGCAAAAACGTTTGTTATAAAATTTCATAAAGGGCTATAACCGATTCACGGCATGAACACATTCAAACAATACGGATATCCTGTAACGCCGGCATCGGCGAAAAAAACCGAGTGGGATATTTCCATTTCGTACATAGGCTTTTTCGAAAGCGGCGGCGATTTCCGCTGGGAGCAGACTTCTCCGATGTTCTGCATACATTCCGTTCATAAAGGAAAGGGGATATTTAAAAGAAACGGAAAAAAGTATGAAGTGAAAGCCGGAGAAATCTTCACTTTTTTCCCCGGAGACCACATCGTCTATTATGACTTTCCTGAAACACCCTGGAAATATATCTGGTTCAGATTAAACGGCAAAAACGTGAAGACAGCCCTTTCTGCTTCCGGAATCACTCCTGAACATCCACATAGGACGACCGCAAAACCGGGAAAGCTGGAAAGCTATCTCCATGAAATCTCTTCAGTTTATGCAGAGGGTAAATATCATGATCTGTTTCCGATGACAGCCGCATGCAACTGCCTTGAAATGATTTCAGGGCGGGATTCCAGGATCAAAAGTTTTCAACCCGGGGCGAAAAGCATTTCGGAATCGTTCATTTCCATAATTGAAAGCCAGATGAATGCGGCTCCATCCATAAATGAAATAACGGAATCCATGAAAATCAACAGATCCACTCTCTTCAGAGCATTTATCAGCGAGTACGGGATTTCACCTAAACAATATCTTAAAAACCTAAAACTTGACAAGGCGTCAGGACTTCTTTCCAAAACAAAGCTGAGCGTGAAAGAGATCTCCGAGGCATGCGGCTTCACCCATCAAAGTCACTTTGGAGAAGTCTTCCGGGAACAATTCGGATCGCCCCCGGCAGAATGGAGAAAAAAGCAATGCAAATAAATTTTCCGGACGGAAAATTTATTTCCTTAGAGTGAGGACTTCCTTCTCGTATTTCTCCATTTCGCCTATCCAGCCGCTTCCAGCCGGAACTGACTGTTTAAGGCAATGGTAGTCCCAGACACTTCCGAACGGCAGTGCTTTCAGTTCTTCGGAAAGGGCAAGTTTTTCAGCACCCTTGCCGTCAAGTTCAAGTTTTCTCAGCGTGTCTGCCGGCTCCAGCAGTGCGATAAGCAGCGCCTTCAGAAGACTCCGCATCCCAATCACCCAGGCACCAATCCTGTTGATGCTGGCATCGAAATAATCAGTCGCCAGGTAGACGCGGCCCAGCGCATTGGTTCTGATGATTTCCCTTGCAAGGCTTAAAAGATCGTCATTCAATATGACAACATGATCGGAATCCCATCTGACCGGGCGGCTGACATGTATCAGCAGTTCCGGAACGAATGGAAGCAAGGCGGAAAGTTTGTCATGAATTGTTTCCGTGGGATGATAATGCCCCATATCCATGCATACGAGTTTCTTCCTTGTCAGCGAGTAGGCGAGATAGAATTCATTGCTGCCCACGACATATTCCTCGCTGCCGATTCCGAAAAGCTTTCCTTCCACGGCATCCTTCACGTTGCCGCTCACTTTGGCCTTGAAGATTTCATCGAGGGATTCGAGCAGCCTTTCACGCGGACCTAGCCTATCCGCCGGGGCATCTTTCATGCCGTCCGGAACCCAGATGTTGTTGACGCATGCGCCACCGAGCTTATTTGCGAAATCCGCAGCGACTTCGCGTGATCTGATTCCGTGTTCAATCCAGAAATTCCTGACCGACTTGTCGGGACTGGACAATGTCATTCCGGAGGACGATTTCGCATGCGAGAAAAATGTGGGATTGAAATCCAGCCCGATTTCCAAGTCTTTAGCCCAGTCAACCCATCTTGAGAAATTGGCTGGGGAAATGCAGTCGCGGTCAATGAATTCCCCGTTGCTTTCGAGGTAGAGCGCATGGATGTTGAAACGGTGGGTTCCCGGGATGAGGGAAAAAGCCTTTTCAGCGTCCCGCCTGAGTTCATCCGCATTCCTGGCCTTGCCGGGATAATTTCCCGTGGCCATGATTCCACCGGTAAGGCCGGTTTCACCCACTTCAAAACCACCCACATCATCCCCCTGCCAGCAATGCATTGAAACCTTGATTTCTGAAAGTGCTTTCAAGGCCTTCTCAGCATCAACCCCGTAAGAGGCGTAGATTTCTTTCGCGTCTTCATACCGTGAATTGATTTTCTTATCTGATGTCATTGGAAGTTTCATAGTTCATTCCTTTCATTTG